>JAAOZY010000326.1 GCA_012274205.1 Betaproteobacteria bacterium | reverse complement strand
GCGCCGGCGCGCTCGAGGGCGCCAACTACGATGAAGTGCGCTATGAAGGTTACGGCATCGGCGGCGCGGCGGTGATGGTCGACTGCCTTACCGACAACCGCACCCGCACCGTGGCCGACGTGCGCCATGGCTTGGTCAAGCATGGCGGCAACCTCGGCACCGACGGCTCGGTGGCGTTCATGTTCAAGCACTGCGGCCAGTTCGTATTCGCCCCGGGCACGAGCGAGGACAAGGTCATGGAGGTGGCGCTCGACGCCGGCGCCGAAGACGTGCTTGCCAACGAGGACGGCTCGGTGGAAGTGATCTGCGCGCAGGGCGACTTTTCCGTGGTGAAACAGGGCCTGGAAAAAGCCGGACTCAAACCCGAACTGGCTGAAATCACGATGAAGCCCCTGAGCGAGACCGTGCTGGCCGGCGAGGACGCGGCACGCATGCAGAAGCTGCTCGACGCGCTCGAAGCGCTGGACGATGTGCAGGAGGTTTACACCACGGCGATACTCGAAGAGTAGCGCGGAACCCGTTGCAAAACGAATTTGGCAACGGGCCGACATCGGGGAGTATGAGGGGATGTCCCCCAAGGGGACTTTCCCGTCAAGCGGGATCGAGACCTTCGGGGCGTATCCCCTCATCTTGATACAGGTCTCGCGGCGCACAAGGCTATAATCGATCGATATGGCCGAAACCACCGTGACCATCCTGGGCATCGACCCCGGCCTGCGCATTACCGGATTCGGCATCGTGCGCAAGACCGGCAGCAAGCTCGACTATGTGACCAGCGGCTGCGTCAAAGCCCCGGAACTGGACCTGCCCGGGCGGCTCAAGACCATACTCGAAGGCCTGCGCGAAGTGATCCAGCAGCACCGGCCGCAGCAGGTCGCGGTGGAGAAGGTGTTCGTCAACGTCAACCCCCAATCCACGCTGCTGCTGGGACAGGCGCGCGGCACCGCGATTTGCGCCGCGGTGCTGGAGAACCTGCCGGTAGCCGAATACACCGCGCTGCAGGTGAAGCAGGCGGTGGTCGGAAACGGCCACGCGAACAAGGACCAGGTGCAGGAGATGGTGCGCCGCCTGCTGCGCCTGCCGGGCAATCCGGGCGCGGACGCAGCCGACGCGCTCGCCTGCGCCATCTGCCACGCGCATGGCGGGCAGGGGCTCGGATCGATCGCAACCGCGGGCTATCGCGTAAAGAGGGGGCGGCTCATATGATCGGGCGCTTGAACGGCGTGCTGCTGGAAAAGAACCCGCCCCAGCTGACGCTGGAAGTGCAGGGCGTGGGCTACGAAGTCGATGTGCCCATGAGCACCTTCTACAATCTGCCCGCGGTGGGCGAGCGGGTGACGCTGTACACCCATCTGGTGGTGCGCGAAGACGCGCACCTGCTCTACGGCTTCGCCAGCGAGGCGGAGCGCAGGGCGTTCCGCCAGCTGCTCAAGATCAGCGGCGTCGGCGCGCGCACCGCGCTGTCCCTGCTCTCCGGCATGAGCGTCGCCGAGCTGGTGCAGGCGGTGGCGATGCAGGAAGCCGGGCGCCTGATCAAGGTTCCCGGCATAGGCAAGAAGACGGCCGAGCGCCTGCTGCTCGAACTGAAGGACAAGCTCGGCGCCGAGATCACCGCGGGCGTCGCTGTGAACCGCGCCGCCCCGGCAGCGGACGACGTGCTCAACGCGCTGCTCGCGCTCGGCTACAACGAAAAAGAGGCGCGCTACGCGCTCAAGCATTTGCCCGAAGGCCTGGGTGTATCCGAGGGCATCCGCCAGGCGCTGAAGGCGCTGGCCAGGAGCTGAGCTTGGCCAGGCAGTACCACCGCTTCGTCCGCATCTTCTACCAGATCCGGACGGTCACGTTCGCCGGCCTGTTCGCGGCCATCGCCATTCAAATGCGCGCCGGCGCTTATGGCGGGCTGGCCTGGTCCCTGCTCGCGCTGCAGTTTCTGGTGTACCCGCACCTGCTGTTCTGGCGCGCGCGCAGCGCGGCGAATTCGCTCAAGGCCGAGCATGCGAACCTGCTGCTCGATTGCCTGCTGCTCGGCGTCTGGGTGGCGGCGCTCGAATTTCCCGCCTGGATCGGGTTCCCCATTTTTCTCGGGGCGGCGCTCAACAACGGCATCAACCGCGGCTGGCGCGGGGCCCTGGGCGCGCTGCTGGTGTTTGCGCTGGGCGCCCTGGCGTGGGTGCTGGTCGCCGGTTTCAGGTTCTCGCCGCATACCGAAACCGCGGCCACCGTGCTTTGCCTGCTGGGCCTGTTCATCTACGTGATCGGCCTGGGAAACATCGCGTATGCGCAAAGCCGCAAGCTGCGCGCCACGCGCGAGACCCTGCGCCAGCGCGAGGAGCACTACCGCATCATCACCGAGAACGCGGAAGACCTGATCGCCATGCTGGATGCCGGCGGGTGCTGGTTATACGCGAATCCCGCGTACCGCAGGCTGCTCCCGGGCGCGGCCCTCGAAACCGGCGCGGACGCGCTTGCGACGATGCATGCCGAAGACCGGGACGCGGCGCGCGCGGCACTCGATACCGCGGTGCGCACGGCGCAGCCGCAGACTTTCCACTATCGCATGAGCGCCGCCGACGGCGCGGTGCACGAATTTCAGGCGGTCGCAAAGAACGTGGTGCACGCGGACGGCCCGCGCATCGTGATCGTTTCGACCGACATTACCGGACTGCGCCAGCGCGACAGGAGGCTCGCGGTCCAGGCGAACGTGTTCGAGAACATGAGCGAAGCGATGATGATCATCGATGCCGACGACACCATCATTTCGGTCAACCGGGCCTACACTGCGCTCACCGGATACGGCGAAGACGAGGTCTGCGGAAGACCCGAGGGCGCGTTCCGCACCGCGCTGCAGCCGCCCGAGTTCTATGCCGAGATACGCGCGGTATTGCAGCGCCAGGGACACTGGACCGGCACCTCCTGGTGCCGGCGCAAGGACGCCAGCATCTACCGCGAATGGCGCAACATTTCCGCAATCCGGGATGCAGCCGGGCGCACCACGCATTACCTCGTGTTTTTCGCCGACCTGTCGCACACCGCGCAGCCGGAGCGCGCGCCCGGGCGCTGAAGCGGATGCGGTCGAACGCCCGGATTGCAGGAACGGGAGCTGCATCCGCGGGTAAGATAGCGCATGGCCATTGAAACCGACCGTCTGATCGCCGCCGCCCCCGCATCGCCGCAGGAAGAGGCGCTCGAGCGCGCGCTGCGGCCCAAGGCGCTGGCCGAGTACGTCGGCCAGGCGAAAATACGCGACCAGCTCGGAATTTTCATCGAGGCGGCGCGCGCGCGCAAAGAGTCGCTCGATCATGTGCTGCTGTTCGGCCCGCCCGGGCTGGGGAAGACCACGCTCGCGCACATCATCGCGCGCGAAATGGGCGTGAATCTGCGCCACACCTCCGGTCCGGTGCTGGAGCGCCCGGGGGATCTGGCCGCGCTGCTCACCAACCTCGAGCCGAACGACGTGCTGTTCATCGACGAAATCCACCGCCTGTCGCCGGTGGTCGAGGAAATCCTGTATCCGGCGCTGGAGGACTTCCAGCTCGACATCATGATCGGCGAGGGGCCGGCGGCGCGCTCGGTCAAGCTCGAGCTGCCGCCGTTCACGCTGGTCGGCGCCACCACGCGCGCCGGCATGCTCACCAACCCCCTGCGCGACCGCTTCGGCATCGTCGCGCGGCTCGAATTCTACAGCGCGCCGGAACTGCAGCAGATCGTGAGCCGCTCCGCCGGGCTGCTCAAGGTCGAGGTCGACGCCGCGGGCTCGCTCGAAATCGCGCAGCGCTCGCGCGGCACGCCGCGCATCGCCAACCGGCTGCTGCGGCGGGTGCGCGACTACGCCGAGGTCAGGTCGAAGAGCGGCGTGAGCCGGGAGGTGGCGGACGCGGCGCTGCGCATGCTCGACGTGGACGTGCTCGGCCTGGACCTGATGGACCGCAAACTGCTGATGGCGGTGATCGAGAAGTTCGCCGGCGGCCCGGTGGGCGTGGACAATCTCGCGCATGTGATCGGCGAGGAGCGCGACACCATCGAGGACGTGATCGAGCCCTTCCTGATCATGCAGGGCTATCTGCAGCGCACACCGCGCGGACGCGTCGCGACGCTGTCGGCGTACCGGCATTTCGGGCTGGCGCCGCCGCGCACGGGTGCCAACGGCGATCTGTGGAACGGCCCGGGCGAGACCTGAGGTGAAACCCTTCTCCTGGCCGGTGCGCGTCTACTATGAGGACACGGACACCGGCGGCATCGTCTATTACGCCAATTACCTGAAATTCTTCGAGCGCGCGCGCACCGAATGGCTGCGCAATTTCGGCCTGAATCAGGATAAACTCGCGCAGGAGGAAGGGCTGATTTTCGTGGTGCACCGGGCGACGCTGGACTTCCTCCGTCCGGCGCGGCTGGACGACATGCTCGAGGTCACGGTTGAACCGCTGAAGATTGCGCGTGTCTATGTTGAACTTGCCCAGGAGGCGCGGCGCAACGGCGAGCTGCTGGCGCGCGCCGAGGTCCGGGTGGCCTGCCTCAGGCAGCGTGACCTGAAGCCGGCTGCCATACCGCAATTATTGGGAGATGCACTCTGAATTGGGGAATTGAAGGGGGCTCGTGCCCCCTTTTTCCAACCCGCTACGCGAGTCGATAACAACATGAACGTAACCCAGGACCTGTCGATATTTTCCCTGATCACCAATGCCAGCGTACCGGTGCAGTTGGTGATGGCGCTGCTGCTTTCGGTTTCGTTCATGAGCTGGCTGTTCATCTTCCGCAAGCTGTTTGCGCTGCGCCAGGCGAGGACGCAGACCGAGAAATTCGAGCGCGATTTCTGGAGCGGCAGCGACATGAACGGCCTGTACCAGAGTGCGGTCAACGATCGCCACCGCGCCGGGTCGCTGGAGCGCATATTCGAGGCCGGATTCCGCGAATTCGCCAAGCTGCGCGCGCAGCGCGGCGCCGACCCCAGCATCCCGGTGGAAGGCGCGCGCCGCGCCATGCGCGCCACTTACCAGCGCGAGATGGACAACCTCGAGCGCCATCTGGCCTTCCTCGCATCGGTCGGTTCGGTCAGCCCCTACGTCGGCCTGTTCGGCACGGTATGGGGCATCATGAATTCGTTCCGCGGCCTCGCCAACGTCAGTTCGGCGACGCTGGCGCATGTCGCGCCGGGCATCGCCGAAGCGCTGATCGCCACCGCGATCGGCCTGTTCGCCGCAATTCCCGCCGTGGTCGCCTACAACCGCTATGCGCACGACATCGACCGCCTCGCGATCCGCTTCGAGAGCTTCATCGAGGAGTTTTCCAACATCCTGCAGCGCCAGTCCGGCGTGAGCAAATAGGGAGGGCGGGCGATGCCGCGAGCGCGCCGCGCCATGAGCGAGATCAACGTCGTGCCCTATATCGACGTGATGCTGGTGCTGCTGGTGATATTCATGATCACCGCGCCGCTGGT
>JAAOZY010000325.1 GCA_012274205.1 Betaproteobacteria bacterium | reverse complement strand
TACTGGCGAGCCGGGCGCGTACCAGGTCGACGAAATCCCTGAATTCGTCCGGATTGAGATCGGACACGGCCCAGTACTCCATGCCATTGCGGCTGAACTGCGCCAGGTGATAGCCCTGGATCGATTCGAAGCGCACGCCGGACCCCGATGCGCGCGCCTGCGGCCAGACGAACAGGTTGATCACGTGTGCGTGCCGGCGGTAGATGAGCGACATCACGCCGCGCCCGGCCAGATAGTCCAGCCGCCCACCTGCAAGGGCGTATCCCTGCGCCGTCAGATCCTCCACTGGCGGCGAGAAATCGAGCTTGCCCGCGATCCAGGGCTTCACCGTATGCTGGTCGGACGAGGCGATGTCCATCAGGTGATTTGGCATGAGCGAGCGCACATGAGCGGCCACGACTTCGCGCGCCAGGCGCTCCCCGGGGTCGGGCCGAATCCAGTTCAGGCCAATGCCCAGACCCAGCAGGGTGCACAGGGCCATCGCTGCAAACATGCCCCACCAATTCCAGTTGCGCGCGCCGGCGCCGGGTTCGCGCGGCATCGCCGCGGCAAGGCGGGCGCGCAAATCTGCCGGCGCCCGGTGAAAATCCGCGTGCGCGCGAATGCCCGACCCGAGCTCGCGCAAGCGGTCGTACTGGACTTTGCACGCGGCGCAGGCGCGCAGATGCTGCTCGATTTCCAGGCTCTTCACCAGGTCCAGCTCGCCGTCGATATAGGCGTGGACCAGGTTCATGGCGTCATGGCAGTTCATTCCCTGATCTCCGCTGCCGGCAGGTCCCCCAGCGCGCGCAACGGCGCCGATTGCCGCAACAGTTCGCGCGCGCGCGCGAGACGCGACATCACCGTGCCGATAGGCACGTCCACTATCCGCGCGATTTCCTTGTACGACAGGTCCTCCAGTTCGCGCAATATCAGCACCTCCCGGAAACCCAGCGGCAGCGCGGCGATCGCCTGGTTGAGTATGCTACGGTGCGCGTTCTGCAACGCGATCGCCTCCGGGTTGCCGCCTTCGGACGCGAGCATGTCCGGATCGAAGCCGGCGCGATCCGCCGCTGGCGTCTCGCCGTCGCCGCCCGCGCCGAGCTCCGCAGGACGGTTTTTCCTCAGCCAGGAATAGCAGGTATGGCGCACGATTGCGAGCAACCACGCGCGGCCTTCGCCGCCGTGAAAACCGTCGAAATAACGCAATGCGCGCAGATACGCCTCCTGCACCACGTCCTCGGCGTCGTGCTCGTTGCGTGTGATCCAGCGCGCCAGGTTGTAGGCCGCGTCCAAATGCGGCATGCACGCCCGCGCGAAGCTCTGCTTCGCCGGCTCAGCAGCCAAGGCCGGTCCTGTCGCAGCGGGTGTGCACGCCCGGGATGGATCGTTTGCTCATGATTTCATCTTACCCGCAAGGAACGCGGCCTGCCGCGCCGCCTCAGGCGACGACATGGATCGTGCCCGACATTCCCTCATGGCCGTCGCCGCAAAATATGTCGCAGAGGAAATCGAATTTGCCGATCTGCTGCGGCACCAGGCGCAGCCGCGCCACCTGCCCGGGAATGATGTCCGTGCGCACCTTCAGGTCCGGCGCGCTGAAACCCATCACCACTTCGGGCGCGACGAATTCGAGCAGCACGGGGACGCCCTGCTTCAGCGTGAATTCTCGCGGCAGGAAGACGAATTTTCGCGCAACGATCCGGATCACCTGTTCCGCGGGCTGCGCGGGCAGGCGCGCGGTGAAGCCGGCGCCCGCGATCGCGCCTGCGGCGCCGGCGGCAAGCAGGCGGCGGCGTCTGTGATCCATGGCTAGGTCCGCTTGACGGGAAATTCGGTGATGGCGTATTGCGCCTGCCGGGCTTCCGCCTCGACCTCACGATAACCCAGTCCATGGTAGGGCTCTGCCGGGTTCCAGCGGATCGGATCGCGCTTCGGCGCCGCGCCGGGCGCCGGCAGCGGGAAGATCAGCGATTTCGCCGAATGGTGGGCGATATGGCCGGTCATATGGTGGTTTTCCTGGTGGATGTGGCCGTAGAACACGGTTACGTTGCGATAAGGCATGAGCAACTCGATCGCCGCGGCGCCGTCGCGCGTCGCCCAATCCCATTGCGGATACAGGTCGAACAGCGGCCGGTGGGTGAAGACGACGATGCGCGCATCCTTGTCCTGCGCGTCCAGGTCGGACTTGAGCCAGGCAAGCTGGGCCTCGCCGATGCGCGCGGCGGGATCGGACACGTTGTCGACGGCGACGAAATGCACGCCCTTGTGATCGAAGCTATAGTGTGTCGCACCGAAATATTCGGACCAGGCCTGAGCTCGATCCAGCGACGCATCATGCTCCCCCGGCATGAAGTGCAGATTCGGGTTCTTCAGCGCGCCGACGATTTGCTTGAACTCCGCCAGGCGCCGCCTGCGCTCCTTTGGATCGTCGGTGGTGTGCGTCAAATCGCCGGTGAATACAATGAAATCCGGCTGTTTCTCCAGGGAGTTCACCGCGGCGACAGCCTTGGGCAAGGTACCTTTGGCGTCCGGATTCACCAGCGGGCCATTGAATCCCCAGTGAGCATCGGATAGCTGAACGAAGTAGAAGTCCTCCGCTGCCGACTTGGTGCCGACAGTAGAGCAGCCGACCAGACCGGATGCGAATACCGCCCCCCCCAGTCCAGCCAGTTTCAGAAAATCCCTGCGATTGATGTCATCCACAGCATCCTCCTCGATCCGGGTCGCGCAGCAGCAGCTGCATACCCTTAGTACCGCTGCGGACCGGCATTTATTCCCGCGCCGCGCGCCCGACCCGCCTTGCGACGCAAGAACGAATCCCGGCCGAACCCGGACTGCGCGCGCAAAATGCCTGGCGGCTGGTGCATACTATCGACCCCACCAGCCCCGGAGAGACTGCATGAGCCACAGCATTCTTAACACCACCATCGTCGGCAGCCTGCCCAAACCCGTATGGCTGGCGGAACCGAAGAAACTCTGGGCGCCATGGCTGCTCGAGGGCGAGGCCCTGGCCGAAGGCATGCAGGACGCGGTGCGCCTGGTGCTGCGCGAGCAGGAGTCGGCCGGCATAGACATCGTCGCCGACGGCGAGCAGACGCGCCGGCATTTCGTCACCAGCCTGATCGAGCAGCTCGACGGCGTGGATTTCGCGAACCGGAAAACCGTGCGCATCCGCAACCGCTACGCCGCCGATGTGCCCATGGTGGTCGGCCCGGTGGCGCGCACCAAGCCGATATTCGTCGAGCATGCGCGTTTCCTGCGCGCCCAGACCGACCGGCCGGTGAAATTCACCCTGCCCGGGCCGATGACCATGGTGGACACGCTCTACGACGGCTACTACCGCAGCCGCGAGAAGCTGGCGCGCGAATTCGCAAAAATACTCAATGCCGAGGCGCGCGAGATCGCGGCCCTGGGCATCGACGTGATCCAGTTCGACGAGCCGGCGTTCAACGTGTTCATGGACGAGGTGCGCGACTGGGGCATCGAGACGCTGGAGACCGCCGCGGCCGGGCTGGGCTGCAAGACCGCGGTGCACATTTGCTACGGCTACGGCATCAAGGCCAACGACGACTGGAAGAAGACCCTGGGCTCGGAATGGCGCCAGTACGAATCCACGTTCCCGCTGCTGGCGAAATCGAAAATCGACCAGGTGTCGCTGGAATGCGCCAACTCGCACGTGCCGCTGGAACTGATCGAACTGCTCAGGGGCAAGGACATCATGGTCGGTGCGATCGACGTCGCCAGCGCGGAGATCGAGACGCCGGAGAAGGTGGCGCAGACCGTGCGCGCGGCGCTGAAATACGTCGCCCCGGAAAAGCTTTATCCCTGCACCAACTGCGGCATGGTGCCGTTGCCGCGCGCGGTCGCGCAGGGCAAGCTCAAAGCCCTGGCCGCGGGCGCCGCCATCGTGCGCAAGGAACTGGCACAGCGCTGAGCGCAGCCCCGGGCGGCCCGGCCTGTCCCGAAGCCGGTCCCGCAGCATGGGATCGGCTTGGAGTTTATTTGAAAACGAGGGGATCCCGCCCCTCGTGCTCCCCGAAATCAGGGGCCATTTTGGTACTTCTTAAATGGCCTCTTACATATTGAAACAATTCCTTACCACTCCGGGGCAGGGAACTTGGTAGCCTGAGTTCCTGTGCAGCAAAGGAGTGGCAAATCATGAAAACCCGGTTCAAGGTTATGGCAGCTTCGG
>JAAOZY010000324.1 GCA_012274205.1 Betaproteobacteria bacterium | reverse complement strand
GATCTTGGCCGTGCGCGATGTGGCGGCATTGTAGGTGTAGCCGAACTGCCCGGTGTCGCGCTGCAGGGCGATGGCGCCGTAGACGCCTTTCTTGACTACCACCTTGGCCGGCGCCGCCTGCGCCGCGCAGACGAGGGCGGCGATGAGTGCGAAACGGAACAGGGGAGCACTCATTAGATGGTTGCTCAGCCGTTTCTTCGAAGGGGCGCCCATTACATGGTCGCTCCCAGGACCCAGGGCGCGAACTCGTCTTCGCCGTAGCCGAAGGCCTCGCTCTTGGTTTTCGCGCCCGAGGCGGTCTTCAGGATCAGCTCGAACAACTTTTGCCCGACTTCGGCGATGCTCTCCTTGCCGTCGACGATGGTGCCGCAGTTCATGTCCATGTCCTCTTCCTGGTGCTCGAACAGGCGCGTGTTGGTGGCGAGCTTGAGCGAAGGCGCGGGCTTGCAGCCGTAGGCCGAGCCGCGGCCGGTGGTGAAGCAGACCAGGTTGGCGCCGCCGGCGATCTGGCCGGTGGCCGACACCGGGTCATAGCCGGGCGTGTCCATGTAGACGAAACCTTTGGCCGTGACCGGCTCGGCGTATTCGTACACGTCGACCAGATTGGTGGTGCCGCCCTTGGCCACGGCGCCCAGCGATTTTTCCAGGATGGTGCTGAGCCCGCCGGCCTTGTTGCCCGGCGACGGGTTGTTGTTCATTTCGTTGCCGTTGCGCGCCGTGTACTCTTCCCACCACTTGATGCGGCGGATCAGCTTCTCGCCCACCTCACGCGTGACCGCGCGGCGCGTGAGCAGGTGCTCGGCGCCGTAGATCTCCGGCGTTTCCGACAGGATCGCGCCGCCGCCGTGGCGCACCAGCAGGTCGACCGCGGCGCCCAGCGCCGGATTGGCGGAAATGCCGGAGTAGCCGTCCGAGCCGCCGCATTGCAGCGCGAGCAGCAGATGGCGCGCCGGCACGGTTTCGCGCTGCACGCGGTTTGCTTCCGGCAGGATCGCCTCGATGCGCGCGATGCCTTCCCTCACCGCCTTCATGGTGCCGCCCTTTTCCTGGATGGTGTAGGCGGCCAGCCTGTCGCTGCGCTTCAATTGCTGCGCCGCGAGCAGACTGTTGATCTGGTTTGCCTCGCAGCCCAGGCCCACCACTTGCACTGCGTAGAAATTGGGGTGGCGCGCGTAGCCGGCCATGGTCCGGCGCAGCACGTCCATGGGCTCGCCCTCGGCGGCCATGCCGCAGCCCGACTTGTGCGTCAGCGCGACCACGCCGTCGACATTGGGAAAGGCGTCCAGCCGGTTTTCGAAATGCCGCGCGATCATGCGCGCCACCGTGGCCGAGCAGTTGACGCTGGTGAGGATGCCGATGTAATTGCGCGTGGCAACGCGTCCGTCGGATCGAACGATTCCCTGGAAGCTCGCGGGCTGCGCGACGTAATCCGTCGCTTTGACGTCGGCGCAGAAAGCGTAGTCGCGGTCGAAATCGCCCATGGCGATGTTGTGCACGTGGACGTGCTCGCCGGCGTGGATGTCGCGCGTGGCGAAACCGATGATCTGGTTGTAGCGCCGCACCGGGCTGCCGGACTTGATCTCGCGTACGGCGATCTTGTGTCCGGCGGGCACGCGCGCCGCGACGCGCGCATTGCCTTCCTTGAGCAGTGTCGTGCCCTCGGCGATTTCGACGCGGGCGATGACCACGTCGTCGGCCGGGTTGAGGCGGATGGTCGGATCTATGGCCTGCAGCATGGTGTGAGCCTCCAGTCGAAGCGCGTCAATTCTACTCCCGCGCCGCTGCAGCAGCCGCGCCGGCAGCGGGCGCCGCCGGCATTCTAGTGATTGTCTTTCGGGACTTTGGCGCCGCTGGAGCCGACGAGGAAATCGAGGTCCGCTCCCTGGTTCGCCTGCAGCACGTGGTCGACGTAGAGTTTGGTATAGCCGCGGCTCATCGGCGCTGCGGGCGCCTTCCATTGCTTGCGCCGGCGCGCGAGCTCTTTTTCCGACACGTCGAGATGCAGCCTGCGTTTGGCTACGTCGAGCTCTATCATGTCGCCGTCTTCGACCAGCGCCAACACGCCGCCGGCGGCTGCCTCGGGCGCGATGTGCAGCACCACCGTGCCGTAGGCGGTGCCGCTCATGCGCGCATCGGATATGCGCACCATGTCGGTAATGCCCTTCTTTAGCACCTTGGGCGGCAGTGGCATGTTGCCCACTTCCGCCATGCCCGGATAGCCTTTGGGCCCGCAGTTCTTCAGCACCATGACGCAATTCTCGTCGATGTCGAGCTTCGGGTCGTCGATGCGGCGGTGGAATTCACCGATGTTCTCGAACACCACCGCGCGCCCGCGGTGTTTCATCAGTCTGGGCGTCGCCGCCGAAGGCTTGATGATGGCGCCGTCGGGGCAGAGGTTGCCGCGCAGCACGGCGATGCCGGTGTTCTTCTTGAACGGATTGTCGAACGGCGTGATCACCTCGCGGTTGAAACACTCGGTCTTCTTGTTGTTGTCCCAGATGGTC
>JAAOZY010000323.1 GCA_012274205.1 Betaproteobacteria bacterium | reverse complement strand
GCTTTGCGTACATCGACGGCGAAGCGGCGTGCCCGGAAGAATCGATCAGCAGGGTATAGCCGTCGGGCGCGGCTTTGGCCACGATGCCGGAAGCGATGGTGCCGCCTGCGCCGCCGCGGTTTTCCGCGAGCACCGGCTGGCCCCAGTATTCGGACAGCTTCTGCGAAATTACGCGGCCGACGATGTCGGTCGCACTGCCCGGCGGGAACGAAATAATCATGTGCACCGGCTTGTTTGGATACGCTTGCGCGCATGCCGCTCCAGCCAGCGCGAACATGACTGCACCGATTGCTACCGCAACTGCATTTCTTGTCACCAGCATGATCACCTCCTCCTGTTTTCGGCCTGTGCCAGGCCTTCTTTGTTTTCGTACCAATGTTGCCGCGCCGCTCAGGCGAGGCCGTCGCCCACTGCCACGTTCTCCGGCCTGAGTTCGATCCCTGATGCGCGCGCCTGCTGCAGGATCAGCGTGGCGAAGTCCTGTTCGCTCAGCCCGCTGCCCATCATGCTCTGGACCAGGTCGCGCGTGACCGACGCGAGCGGCAGCGGCACATCGAACCTGCGCCCGGCATCGAGGCCGAGGTCGATGTCCTTGCGCAGCAGGGTCGGCGTGAACGTGACCTTGAAATCGAGATTGACCAGTGCCGGCGTCTTGTAGCGCGAGAACACCGAGCCCATCACGCTCTGATTGATGAATTCGAGAAAAGCGTGGCGCGGCACGCCCGCCTTCTGCGCCAGGATGGTGATCTCGCACAGCGACTGGATCACCACGCCGAGAAACACGTTGTGGCAGATCTTGACGATGCGCGCGAGTTCGCCTTCGCCGACATAGCTCGCCGCCGGGGCAATCAGCCGCAGCAGCGGCGCGACTTCGTCGAACACTGTTTTCGGCCCGGAACAGACGAAGGACAGCTTGCCCGCCTTGATCACCTTGGCATTGCCCGACACCGGCGCCGCCAGCAGCTGGGTGCCGTGCGCGGCGAGGATTTCGCGCAGCTCGGCCGAACCTTCGAGCGAAATCGAGGAGCATTCGACCAGGATGCGCGGCGCGGCGCGCTTGCCCCTGGCGGGTTTCCTGGCCCCCGAAAGCAGTCCGCCCCTGCCGCTGACGACTTCCTTCACGTCGGCGTAGGTGGATACCATGCAGAACACCACGTCGCAGCCGGCGAGATCGCTTGGCCGCTCGGCGATTTTTGCGCCGTGTTTCGCCAGCGGCTCGGCCTTGGCGCGGGTGCGGTTGTACACGGTCAGATCGCAGCCCGCCTTGGCCAGGCGCAGCGCCATCTCGTATCCCATGCGGCCGGCGCCGATCCAGCCTAGGCGCAGCGCGGTCCGGCTCATAGCGATTTCCCGAAACTGCCGTGGTAGGGATTGGCGATCGGCAGCTCCTCGGCCGGGTACAGGGAAATGATCTGCGGGCCCTTCGGCGTGAGGATCACCTCCTCCTCGATGCGCGCGGCCGAAAAACCGTCGCTCGCCGGGCAGTAAGTCTCCACCGCGAACACCATGCCGGCCTTTAGCTCGATCGGCTCCTTGAACGAAGTGAGGCGCGAGATCAGCGGCCGCTCGTGCAGCCCGAGGCCGAGGCCATGGCAGAAATTCAGGCCGAAAGCGTCCATCTCGCTGGCAAAACCCGCCTGCTCCGCCTTGGGCAGCGCGGCGGCGATGCGGTCGCTGCTCACGCCGGGTCGCAGCAGGTCGATGGCCACGTCCATCCATTCGCGCGCCTTCTTGTAGGCCGTGCGCTGCGACGCAGTGGCGCGGCCGACATTGAAGGTGCGGTAATAGCAGGTGCGATAGCCCATGAAGGACTGGATGATGTCGAAGAACGCCTGGTCGCCGGGCCGGATCAGCCGGTCGGTGAAATTGTGCGGGTGCGGCGAACAGCGTTCGCCCGCGATCGAATTGATCGCCTCGACGCAGTCCGAGCCCATTTCGTACAGGCGCTTGGTGGCGAGCGCGACGATGTCCGATTCGCGCACGCCGGGCTTGAGCGCCTCGGCAATGTCCTGATACACGCCGTCCACCATGGCCGAGGCCATGTTGAGCAGCGTCAATTCGTCGATGTTCTTCACTTCGCGCGCGGAGAGCATGGTCTGCTGGCCGTCGCGCACCTCGATGCCGGCGCGCTGCAGCTCGAAAATCATCGGCAGTTCGACCATGTCCACTCCGAGCGGCATGTCGCCCACGCCCTCGGCATCCAGAATCGACTTGATCTCCTCGGCCGCGTTGCGGAACAGGGTGAGGTCGGCGCCGGTGGCGCCGCGCAGCCCGAGCATGCCGGCGCGGCAGTGATCGTGGTGCAGCCAGGGCGCGTGCAGTTTGTGATGCCGGGCGGCGGAGCCGAAATCCCAGATCCAGGGATCGCCGTTGCCGCTCAGGAGCGAATAGCGCGTGAGCTTGTCGCGCGCCCATTCGCCGATGACGGTGCTGGTGGTGTAGCGGATGTTGTGCTGATCGAAGGACAGCAGCGCTCCGAGCCCCGAGTTCGCAAGCGCCGCGCGCGTGCGCGCGAGGCGGTAGTCGTGCAGGCGGCGGAAATTGATGCGCTCCTCGAAATCCACCTGCGTATGCCCGGGAGCGCCGATCGGGCGGTCCCACTTGAAATGCGGATTGATGTCGTCAGGCTTGACGAGCTTCGGTTCCTTCCTCTTCTTCTTCGGCATGAGCCCGGTCCCCGATTGTGCGATACTGTTGGTGCAACACTCTATGCAATCGATTGCATAACGATAGACCATATCGGCAGCCGCGGCAACACCCAATGGCATTTGCATGAAAACCAGGCGAACCGGCATTCAAGCCCTGGCCGACGCGGCCGGGGTGCATCCATCGACCGTGTCGCGCGCGCTCAACCCGCGCACCCGCCGCCTGGTGAGCGAGACGGTGGCAAAGCGCCTGGAGACGCTCGCGCGCAAGCTCGGCTACAGCCCGGATCCGGTGGCCGCGGGCCTGCGCACCCGGCGCTCGGGCACCGTCGGCGTGCTGATTCCCGACATCGCCAACCCGGTATTCCCGCTGATCCTGCGCGGCATCGAGGAAGCGCTGGCCGCGGCCGGCTACACCGCCATCATCGCCAACACCGACAACGACCCGGGCCGCGCGCGCGCCGCATTCGCGCGCCTGACCGCGCGGCGCATCGACGGCGCGATCATCGCCACGGCCACCCGGCGCGACGCGCTCATTGCGCAATGCCTCAAGCTCGGCTTGCCGGCAGTCCTGGTCAACCGCGCCGCCGACGGCAGCCGGGTTTCGGCCGTCGTCAACGACGATCGCGCCGGGATCGCGCTGGCCGTCGCGCATCTTGCCGCGCTCGGTCACCGCGCGATCGGCCATGTGGCCGGACCGGGCAACATTTCCACCGGCCAGGCGCGCCGCGCCGGCTTTCTTGCAGCGGTCAAGGCGCACGGCCTGGCGGCGGCGCCGGTTGCCGTCGCCGACAGCTACAGCGTTGCCGCCGGGGAGCGGGCCTGCGCGCAGTTGCTCGGCATGGGTCGAAGCATCAGCGCCGTAGTCGCCGCCAATGACCTGCTTGCGCTGGGCTGCTACGACGAGCTGCGGCGCCGCGGGCTGGCCTGCCCGCAGGCGCTCTCGATCACCGGATTCAACGACATGGCCTTCGCCGATCGCTTCGATCCGCCGCTCACCTCGGTGCGCATCCAGCACCGGGTCATGGGCGTAGAGGCTGCGCGCCTGCTGCTCGCGCAAATCGACAATCCGCGCGCCGCGGCGCAGGAAATCAGGCTTCAGCCGGACCTGGTGACGCGCGGTTCGAGCGCCGCGCCGCCGCTAGGACGGAAACGGACTGGCTGAGATGGAGAGCGCGATCAGCAGCTGCGCCATCCAGTAGGTACCGAGGGTGAGCACCCGCTCCGCGCGAAAGCTATGGCGGAACCGATTGATCGCCAGCAGCGAATCGGACACGACGAACAACACGGCGCCCAGTGCCGCCGCCAGCGCCGGTTCCCCGCCCAGCGCCTGCCAGCGCCCCGTCGCCTGCCCCGCCATGGCCGCGATCACCACGACGTAGGCGATGACCGCGCCGCGCAGGGCGGGCTTGACGCCGCCCCAAACCAGCAAGACGACGCCGCCGCCGGCGGCAAAGCAGGGCAGCCAGAGCAGCGGCGCCGCTGGAAACGGCACGCAGATGCTGAAGGCAAAGATGTAGCACAGGTGCGCGAGCAGGAAACTCAGCAGCCCGGCGACGAAGCGGTCGCGCGGCAGCATCAGGAACACGTCGCCCGCGGTGGATAGGGCGAGCCCCGCGAGCACCGCCCAGCGGTAGGCGGGTGTGGCCGCGGGAATGGAGAATGCCAGCGCCATGACCAGCAGCGTCGCCAGCGGCTTGAAGACATAGGCCTGCCAGCGCTGCGCCGCGCCGAGGTAATGCGCCCGGATCGCGAGAGCGGCCGCAAATGCGACCGATGCGACCAGGACCGTCTGTACTAGGGGCATCGCGGCTCGCTCCGCTGGCTGGGACTGATGCGGGCCAATATAGCCCAAGCCGTCCGGCGCGTCCTGCGCGCAGTGCGCACCGGGCAGAGCGCTGCCATACATCGTCTTTTTCGAATGATAGCGTAACTATATTCGAATTCCAAATGGGGCGAGTCATGCTTAGGATAGCGTTGTCTGCGGCTCGGCCCGGAACGCACTGCGCGCCGGGCGCAGCACGCCGCTCGCTCAACTCTGCAAGGAGAACGGATCATGAACCTGTCGAACCAGCCCCAAGTCACCGCCGTGGCCGGCGCCGAACGCCCGATCGCCGCGGCGCCGTCCGCCAACAAGGTCGTGCGCAATACCTACCTGCTGCTGTCGATGACGCTGGTGTTCAGCGCGTTCGCGGCCGCCGCATCGATGGCGCTGCAGCTGCCCCACCCGGGGCTGGTGCTGACCCTGGTCGGCTATTTCGGCCTGCTGTTCCTGACGACGAAGTTCCGCGACCGCGCCCTCGGCCTTGTGTTCGTGTTCGCGCTTACCGGTTTCATGGGCTACACCCTGGGACCGATGCTCAACGCCTATCTCGCCCTGCCCAACGGCGCACAAGTGGTGATGACCGCGATGGGCGGAACCGGTGCGATCTTCCTCGGGCTGTCGGGCTACGCGCTCGCCAGCCGGCGCGATTTCAGCTTCATCGGCGGCTTCCTCGCGGTCGGCATCCTGGTCGCATTCCTCGCCGGGCTCGGCGCCGTATTCTTCGACCTGCACGGGCTGTCCCTCGCAGTTTCGGCCATGTTCGTGCTGCTGATGTCCGGCCTGATCCTGTACGAGACCAGCAACATCATCCACGGCGGCGAGACCAATTACATCATGGCCACGGTGACGCTGTACGTGTCGATATTCAACCTGTTCACCAGTCTGCTGCACCTGCTCGGCTTCGCCGGCCGCGACGACTGACCAGCGCAAGGCGCACAATACGCCCATGGAATGGCTCGCCTCGCCCGAGGCCTGGATCGCGCTCGCCACCCTGACCACGCTGGAAATCGTGCTCGGGGTGGACAACATCATTTTCATATCCATCCTCGTCGGGCGCCTGCCGCCGCAACAGCGCCAGCGCGGGCGTGTGATCGGTCTGGGCCTTGCCATGTTCACACGCATCGCCCTGCTGCTGTCGCTCGCCTGGATAATGCGCCTCACCAACCCGCTGTTCACGCTGCTGGGCCATGAGGTCTCCGGCCGCGACCTGATCCTGCTCGGCGGCGGGCTGTTCCTGCTCGCCAAGGCGGTCACGGAAATTCACAACTCTCTGGAAGGCGCCAGCGAGCACGAGTTCGAGCGCTCGGCGCATGCCGGTTTCCTCGGCACCCTGGTCCAGATCGCGATCATCGACATCGTGTTCTCGCTGGATTCCGTGATCACCGCAGTCGGCATGGTCGACCAGGTTGCCGTCATGGTGCTCGCCATCGTCATCGCCGTGGGCGTCATGATGTTCGCGGCCAAACCCATCGGCGATTTCGTCGACGGCCATCCCACCGTCAAGATGCTGGCGTTGTCGTTTCTGATCCTGGTGGGCGTGGCGCTGATCGGCGAAGGTTTCGCCATGCACATTCCCAAGGGCTACATCTACTTCGCCATGGCGTTTTCCGTGGCGGTGGAAATGCTCAACCTGCGGCTGCGCCGGCGCCAGCCGCTGCGCCTGCACAAGGAGCTGGTGCCGCCGAGCGAGTAGGGCCCGACGGCGCGCCGTAGAAGCTCGGATCCGGTTTGATCCGGCGCAGGGATTCGGTCATCGCCGATCGCGCCCGCCGCCTACTGCTTGAGCTCGGGAAAGTCTTCCTCGAAAAACTCCCACTCGGCGCGCTCGCCCGTGCGGCGCCGCTCGGCTTCGATGGCGCGCAACTGGACGCGGCGGATCTTGCCTGAAATCGTCTTGGGCAGATCCGAAAACTCGATGCGGCGCACGCGTTTGTAGGGAGCGAGATTGCCGCGCACGAAGGCGAAGATGTCCCGCGCCAGTTCCCGGCTCGGCTGCGTGCCCTGGGTCAGGATCAGGAAGGCCTTGGGCACCGCGAGGCGCAGCGGATCCGGGCTGGGCACCACGGCCGCCTCGGCGATCGCCGGGTGTTCGATCAGCGCACTCTCCAGCTCGAACGGGCTGATGCGGTAGTCCGAGGCCTTGAACACGTCGTCTGCGCGACCGACGTAGGTGATGTAGCCGTCGGCGTCGCGGCTGGCCACGTCGCCGGTGCGGTAATAGCCGCCGCGCGTGGCTTCGGCGGTCTTGTCGGCGCTGTCCATATACGCGACCATGAGCCCCAGCGGGCGCGGCGCAAGCGCCAGGCACACCTCGCCTTCGTCCGCTTCCCTGCCTTCGGGGTCGAGCAGCACCACGCGGTAGCCGGGCAGCGGCCGCCCCATCGACCCGGGCTTGAGCAGCTGGTTCGGCGAATTGCCGATCAGCGCGGTGGTCTCGGTCTGGCCGAAGCCGTCGCGTAGCGTGAGCCCCCAGCCGCTTCTCACTTTTTCGATGATTTCCGGATTGAGCGGTTCGCCGGCGCCGAGCAGTTCGCGCAGTTTCAGGCGGCCGCGATAGGCGCCGAGGTCTTCCTGGATCAGCATGCGCCACACCGTCGGCGGCGCGCACAGCGTGGTGACGCTGCAGCGCTCGAGCACCGCCAGCATGGCCTTGGCATTGAAACGGCTGTAGTTGTAGATGAAGACACAGGCGCCGGCATTCCAGGGCGAGAAGAAACAGCTCCAGGCGTGTTTCGCCCAGCCCGGCGAGGAAATGTTGAGATGCACATCGCCCGGCTGCAGGCCGATCCAGAACATCGTCGACAAGTGCCCGACCGGATAGCTCTGCTGCGTATGCAGCACCAGCTTCGGCTTGGAGGTGGTGCCGGAGGTGAAGTACAGCAGCAGCGGATCGCTCGCCTGCGTCGGGCCGTCGGGCGTAAACGCCGCGGGGCAGGCATCGGCTTCGCTGAACATGCGCCAGCCGGGAACCGCGGCGCCGACGGCGATGCGCGTGTAGCTGCCCGGCAGCGCGGCAAACTTATCCGTGTTGGCGCTGCCAATGACCACATGGCGCACGTTGCCGCGTTCGAAACGGTCCGACAGGTCGTCCGGAGCGAGCATGGTGCTCGCCGGGATTACGACGGCGCCGAGCTTGAATGCGGCAAGCATGGTCTCCCACAGCGGGATCTCGTTGCCGAGCATGACGAGGACGCGATCGCCGCGCGCCACTCCCAGCGCACGCAGCCAGTTGGCCACCTGGTTGGAGCGCGCCGACATCTGGGCGTAGGAGCGCTTCTCGTCGCTGCCGTCCTCGCCCACCAGCCACAATGCCGGCTTGCCGTTGCCCGCGGCCATGGCGTCGAAGTAATCGAGCGCCCAGTTGAACTCGGTCAACACCGGCCAACGAAAATCGCGCGTGGCGCTCAGATAGTCGCCGCGATGCTTCAGCAGAAAATCGCGTGCTTCGATGAAGGGACGGGCGGAGGACATGGTGGACCCTTATGCTGCATGGTGAAGGCTGGAAATTATGCGGCAGGTTTGCCTTAACTACAACGCCGTCCGCCGCAGTGCGCGATATAGTCGATGCCAACTTGGACAAACGCTCATGCACCGGGGCGCGCTGGCGCTACGCCGCATCGCGCGCAGAACGCGCCGCCAACCGTCGCGCCGCCCCGGCCGGACGCAGGACAAAGTCGTAACTCGCACGGTAAAACGGCGCCTGCAGCCCGAGCTTCTGCGCTTCGCTTGCGCTTTCGCTGCGCTTGAAATCAACGATGAGGGAATCCTTTACGCCGAACACCACGTCCGAATCGAGATAGGGATCGCCCTTCACGAACAGATGCGTCACCACGGTCTCGTAGCCCGGAGCGGACACCATGAAGTGCAGGTGCGCGGGCCGCATCGGGTGGCGGCCCATGCGCTCCAATACCTTTCCCATTGGACCGTCCGTCGGGACCGGGTAGCTGGTGGGCAGGATGGTGCGAACCCGAAAGCGTCCTTCGGCATCGGCATGCAGTTTGGCGCGCAGCTGCCTGCCGCCGGTGTCGGCGAGCTGTACGTCATAGTTACCCTCGCTATTGGATTGCCACAGATCGAGCAGCGCGCCGGCGAGCGGCGTGCCGTCTGTCGCACGCACCTGACCCGAAACGCAGGTGGGTTCCCCATCCCAGCCCGCCGCCATGTCGCCGCCGTTCTCGATCTCGGGCGCGCCGTGCACAAAAAAAGGCCCGAGTACCGTAGTCTCGGTCGTTCCTTCCGCGCTGCGATGATTGATCGCATCGACCAGCATCGAAACGCCGAGCACATCGGACAGCATGATGAATTCCTGCCGCTTGTCATCGCACTTTTGCCCGGTGGCGGTGAGAAACTTGATCGCTTCGAACCATTCGTCCTCGGTCAGCTCGACCTCGCGCACGAAGTCGTGCACATGCCGGATAAGGCTTTGCATGACGCGGCGAAAGCGCGGGTCCGCGTCGGCGGAAAGCCGCGCGATCACCGCTTCGGTCAGCTTGGATTCGTCGTCGTTCTTCTGCATCAGTTCCTCCGTAAGTCAACCTTGGGATCGGCCGCGATTCGCCAATGGCGAGACGCTTCGCTTCCCGACGTCCCCTGCGCAGATTGCGCGCGTCAAAGCCTGTACCGCTTGCCGCGACGCCACAATCGGTACTTCCCCTTACGCGCCTGCTCGATGCCCGCACGAAAGCTACAATAGCAGCAATTCGCCGCACGGCGCGCGTCTCGCCGCCGTGCAAAATCACCTCATTGCAAAGGACCCGCCAGTGAAAAGGAAAACCCCGGAACAGCTGCGCAGCCACCGCTGGTACGGCGCCAAGGACATGCGCGCCTTCGGCCACCGTTCGCGCACGGCACAGATGGGCTACGACCGCAGCGACTATGCCGGCAAGCCGGTGATCGCGATCATCAATACCTGGAGCGACATCAACCCCTGCCACACCCACTTCAAGCAGCGCGTCGAGGAAGTGAAGCGCGGCGTGTGGCAGGCCGGTGGGTTCCCCGTCGAAATGCCGGCGATGTCCCTGTCCGAGCCGTTCCAGAAGCCGACCACCATGATGTACCGCAACTTCCTCGCGATGGAAACGGAGGAGTTGCTGCGCTCCTACCCGGCCGACGGCGCCGTGCTCATGGGCGGCTGCGACAAGACCACGCCGGCGCTGCTGATGGGCGCTGCGAGTTGCGATATCCCCTCGATCCTCGTCTCCGGCGGGCCGATGCTCAACGGCCGCTTTAAGGGGGTGGACCTCGGCTCTGGCACCGACGTGTTCCGGCTCGACGAGGATTATCGTACCGGCAAGATGAGCAAGGCCGATCTCGATGCCGCCGAGGCGGCGATGAGCCGGTCGGCGGGCT
>JAAOZY010000322.1 GCA_012274205.1 Betaproteobacteria bacterium | reverse complement strand
CGCATCCTTGCGCACGATCACGAGCCGGACCGCCTCGCCCGTCTTGGAGTCGGGGGTGCCCACCACCGCGCATTCGAGCACTCCGGGATGGGTCGCGACCACGCCTTCGATTTCGTTCGGATAGACGTTGAAGCCCGACACCAGGATCATGTCCTTCTTGCGGTCGGTGATGGTGACGTAGCCCTTTGCGTTGATGAAGCCGACGTCACCAGTCTTGAGCCAGCCGTCCTGCAGCACCTTCGCGGTTTCCGCGGGCAGCTGCCAGTAGCCCTTCATGACCTGCGGCCCGCGGATGCAGATTTCGCCGGTGCATTTCTCCAGTTCGCCGCTGCCGCTCCACAGCGGCAGTTCCCTGAATTCGTCGTCGCGTATGGAAAAATCGGTGGAAGAGATCGGCAGGCCGATCGAGCCGTTCCAGGGCGCGCCGAGCGGATTGATGCTGGCCGCCGGAGACGTCTCGGTGAGCCCGTAGGCTTCGGTCAGATAGCGGCCGGTGACCTGCTGCCATTTTTCCGCTACCGGTTTCAGCACCGCCGCGCCGCCGCCGACCACGACCTTGAGCCCGGAGAAATCGAGCGCGCTGAAACCGGGCGTGTTGAGCAAGCCGTTGAACAGGGTGTTCACGCCGGTAAGCACCGACCACTTCCATTTCCCCAGCTCGGCGACGAACGCCGGCAGGTCGCGCGGATTGGTGATCAGCACATTGACCACGCCCAGGGTCATGAAGTAGAGCGTCGTCGTCAGGCAGAATATGTGATACATCGGCAGCGGCGAGATCACCACCTCCTCGCCTTCCTTCAGATTGCCGCCGATCCAGGCGCCCGCCTGCTCGATATTGGCGAGGATGTTGCGATGCGTCAGCATTGCGCCCTTGGACAGGCCGGTGGTGCCGCCCGTGTATTGGAGGAACGCAATGTCCTCCTGGCCTATGCTGACAGGTGCGAGCTGCGCGCCGGCGCCGCGCGCAAGCGCGGAACGCAAGCCTATGGCGCCGTCGATGCGCCAGTCCGGCACCATCTTCTTTACCCGCTTGACCACCAGATTGACGATCCAGCGCTTGGGTGCCGGCAACAAGTCACCAAGCTGCGTGGTGATCACGTGTTCGAGCTGGGTCTTGCTCATCACCTGCTGCAGCGTGGCGGCGAAATTCTCGACGATGACGATTGCCTTGGCGCCCGAGTCCTTCAACTGGTGCTCGAGTTCGCGCGGGGTATACAGCGGATTGACGTTGACCACGATCATGCCGGCGCGCAGGATGCCCAGCAGCGCCACCGGATACTGCATCAGATTCGGGCTCATGACGGCGACGCGCTCGCCCTTGCCCATTCCCGGCAGGCCTTGCAGGAAGGCGGCGAAATCACGGCTGTGCCGGTCGAGTTCAGCGTAACTCATGCTGCAGCCGAAGTTGCTGTACGCCGGCTTATCGGCGAACTTGCGCACGGTTTTCTCGATCAGGTCCGGTATCGAGGCGTGGCGGCCGGCGTCGATTTCGGCCGGGACCCCGGCGGGATATTCCTTCAGCCAAATTCTTTCGGTCACGCCATTCTCCCTGCTCGACGATTAGGTTTCCACGCTTCCGGCGATATACCGGGCCCGGCACACGCCGGTGCGGCTTTACCTGCAGAGGTGATCGATGCGATTGCGCATTTCCTTTTGCCTGCGCTTGAACTGCTCCATCACGTCCTTGTCGGCGCCGGCATTGATGCGCCGTTCAACATCGGCCAGCTCCTCCGCATAATTTTCGCACTTGGCCTGGTGTATCGCCTGCTCGCGCTCGCGCCGCTTCGCCGCGATTTCCAGCTGCTGCGGATCGGCCTGGGCCGGTGATGACGCGTCCGCGCCGGTTTTCGGGCCCGCGCAAGGTCGTTCCTGAAACTGATTGCCGCAGCGATACATTTTTTTCTGCGCCAGAGCCGCGCCGCCGCTGGCGGCGATCGCGAGCGCGATCAACAGTCGAAGCATGATTCCCTCCCCAGGGCCGGTTCTTCCTTGAGCCGCGTGTGTGCCATGGTACCGCTTCGGCCGCCGCCATTCCAGTTTGCTATGATCCCCGCGCCCGCAGCAGCAGCGCGCGCATTTCCTCGGCACGTTGCTCATCGTAGCCGCCGCGCTCCAGCCCGAGCGGGATCGAGCGCAGCGCCAGTTCGCAATACAGGTGCAGGGCCTCGGGGCCGGCGCGCTCGAGGTCGGCCAGGTGCTTTTCCAGCGTGCCGATATCGCCGCGCGAATAGGTGCCGGCCAGGCTCTGGACGAGCCCTGAACGTTCGACCGAGGCTACCGTGCCGCGCAGCAGCGGCAGCAGCGCGCGCATCGTGTCCTCGCGTCCAACGCCGAAGCTCTGCCACAATTCGACCGCCTGGCCCAGCAGTGTAATGACGAAGCCCGCCGCGTAGTGCGCCGCGGCGTGATAGCGCGCGCGGCAGCCAGGCGGCAGGCGTATGCTGCGGCAGCGCAGCGCCTGCGCCAGTTGCTCCAGCCGCGGCAACAGCGGCGCTTCAGCCTCGATCGCGATGGTGCAGCCTGGCAGTCCGGCCAGCGCCACCTCCGGGTCGGCGAATAGCTGCAGCGGATGGAATCCGCCGATTTGCGCGCCGGCGGCGGCCGCGCTCTCGAGCGTGGCGACCTCGGTTGCGCCGCTGCAATGCACCGCCGCCATGCCCTCGCGCCACGCGACACTGGCGCATACCGCTGCAATCACGTCGTCCGGCACGGTGATGAAGACCAGATCGCTGGCATCGACGACTTCCTGCGCCCGCGCATGCGCGCGGCAGCCCGCGACCATGGCCGCGAGCTGCGCCGCTGATTGCGGGCTGCGGCTGGCCGCCGCGACGACCTGCTGCCCGGCCTGCGCCATGCCCCGGGCCAGGCCCTTGGCCACGCGCCCCGCGCCGATGAAGCCGATGCGTGGCAAAGTCTGAGCTTGCTGCGGCATTTGGTTCTTCCCTTGTTCTTGCCCCGGCCCCAGTCTGCCTCAAGCGTCGGCGCTTGCGCAAACGCGCAAGACTATGAACCTGTAACAAGACGAGGGGATATCCCCCAAGTGGTCTTCCTCCGGGGCGCCTCCCCTCGTGCGCGCCTGATGCGGCCGTAACAAAATTACTTTTGCTACGGGTTTTAAGCCGCTCCCTTGAACTGCACCAGCAGCACGCCGGCGAGCGCGAGCGTGCCGCCGCCGAAAGACAGCGCGCTCGGCACTTCACCCAGCCAGATCCAGGCGATCGGAAAGGTGAGCACTGGCACCAGGTAGAGCGCGCTCGATACCTGCGCCACCGGCAGGCGTGCCAGCGCATAGGACCAGAAGGCAAATGCCAGCGCCGCAGGAAACAGGGCGAGGAACAGCAGCGCCCAGTTCGCGGCCGCGGGCGCCGCCGCGATGCTAGCCGGCAATCCGGTGGAAAAGCCGCACAGTCCCAGGGTCGCCGCAAGGAAATAATAGGCGGTGACCGGGATCGCGGGCAGCCGCGCGAGCAGCGGCTTTTGCACCACCGCGCCCAGGCTGAACGCGAGCGCCGCCAGCAGCAGGTAGCCCGCGCCGGGCTCGAACGCGAAACCCGCGGCGCCGGCCTCGCCCGACGCGATCAGCACCGTGCCGGCAAAACCCAGTGCGATGCCGCCCAGGGCCCAGGCGCCCAGGCGCTCGCGCAGAAACAGGAACCCGAACAGCGCGGCGAATATCGGTACCGTATCGACCAGCACTGCAGCCGGCCCCGAACTTACCGTGCGCATGCCGAAATTGAAGCCGAGCTGGTAGCCGGTGCCGCAGAGCAGGCCGGTCAGGACCAGGCGCGGCAGATCGGCGCGCCGCGGCAGCGGTGCGCGCACCACGACGCAGTAGCCCAGCAGTGCCAGCGTCGCCAGGATATAGCGCGCCAGCGCCAGATGCTGCGGCGCATAGGCCGACAGCGCGACATGCGTCGCCGGAAACGACAGCGCCCACAGCAGCAGCGCCAGCGCCAGCGCGCCCTGGGCGCGCCCCTCCCCGCCTCGCGGGCGCTCGCGCCCGGTCACGGCTGCGGCATCCGGCACTATCGGGCGGCGCGCACGCGGCCGCGCTAGCCGCCGCGCTCCGCTTCCTTGCGCGCGCGCACCGTGCGGGCGAGGTCGAGCACCACCTGCGCCAGCGCGACGCGGTCGTCCTCCGAGCGCATGATCGTGGGCGCCACCGCCACGTCGATGCCGCAGGCGCGGATGCCCTCTGCCGAAGCCTCGTCCACGCTGTCGATGACGAAACCGTCGATCAGCTGGTAGTACTCCAGCGCCGCCCTGCGCGCAGACACCTCATGCCCCAGTTCCCGCATCATCTTGCCCGCGGCGCCCTTCAGCGCGCGGTCGCCGACGATCGGGCTCACCGCAATCACCGGGGCGCCGCATTCGCGCAGCCGCTCGCGCATGCCCTGCACCGCCAGAATCGGCTGAATCGTGTGGTAGGGATTGGCCGGGCAAATTACGATCGCTTCCAGGTCGGGGGCATACAGCGCCTCCAGCACTTCGTCGGGGATGCGCGCGACGTCCGCACCCGCATACAGGAAGCTTTTCACCACCGGCTCGCATTCGAGTTCGGTGAGGTATTCGTGGTAGCTCACATGGCCGTTGTCGGTGACCACCACGGTGCGCACCGGGTCGTTGCTCATCGGCAGCACGCGCGCATCGATGCCCAGGGTCCTGCAAAAGCGCAGCGTGACCTGGCTCAGGGGGTCTTCCTGGCGCAGGGCCTCGGTGCGCAGCAGCGGCAGCGCATAGGAGCGGTCGCCGACGCGCACGCGGTGCTCCGAGCCCAGGCGGTGCAGCATGTCGTGCAGCACGTAGGTCTCGCCGGCCGGCTCCCAACCGGCCGCCGGGCTGGCTATGCCGCCCAGGGTATAGAGCATGGTATCGATGTCGGGCGAGAACGCGAGGCCGAACACCTCATGGTCGTCGCCGGTGTTGACGACGACGGCGAGATCCGCGCCGCGCAGGCGCCGCAAACCGTCGGCGAGCTTGGCGCCGCCCACCTGACCCGACAACGCGACGACTGTACCCATCGGTCTCCCCGGTTTTTATAGTTTAATTGTAGCCGACACCGAAGCATGGCGCGCGGCGCAATACGCCGTCTCCTTCCGCTATACTCGAAATTAGTGGCGCGGCGCCGGGCGCCGCGCGAAGTCGTTTGGTATGCTCCGTTCCGGAAGGATTCAGCAGATGGTCGTTAAACGGGCACGCTTTGCCCTGCGCTGCGCGCTCTGCGCCGTGCTCTCATTTGCCGGCGCGCACTGCGCCGTCGCGGCGGAGCTGCGCATCGGACTTGCTGCCGACGTGACCTCGCTCGATCCGCATTTCCTCAACGTTGCGCCGAACAACAACGCCGCCTGGCAGATCTTCGACGCGCTGGTGCACGTGGATGCAAACGCACGCCTGATCCCCGGCCTGGCCGTTTCCTGGCGTCCGGTCGACGCGACTACCTGGGAATTCAAGCTGCGCAAGGGCGTAAAGTTCCACGACGGTTCGGATTTCACCGCAGAGGACGTCATGTTCTCGCTCGATCGCCCGGGGACGCTGAGCGCGAGCCCGGGCCCCTTCACCGGTTTCGTCAAACCCATCGTCGCGAAGAAGATCGTCGACCCCTGGACCATCAGGCTCAAGACCGCCGCGCCCTACGCGATGCTGCCCTACGACCTGGACTCGATCTTCATCGTGTCGAAAAAGGCAGCCGCGGGCGCCAGCACCGAGGATTTCAACAGCGGCAAAGCCGCAATAGGCACCGGCCCGTACAGGCTTGTGCGCTTCGCCCGCGGCGACCGCATCGAGCTCGCGCGCAATGATGCCTACTGGGGCGGCAAATCGTCGTGGGACAAGGTGACGCTGCGCATCCTGCCCGAGGATACCGCGCGCATCGCCGCGCTGCTCGCCGGGGACGTGGACGCGATCGAGAACATCCCCACCGCCGACCTGACCCGGCTCAAGGCAAACCCGAATTTCCGCCTGGAGCAGAAGGTGTCCTGGCGCACGATGTTCCTGCACCTGGACCAGTACCGCGAGCACCCGCCGCAGCTCAGCGACAAGTCGGGCAAGCCGCTGGCGAAAAACCCGTTCATGGATGCGCGCGTGCGCCTGGCGATATCCAAAGCGATCAACCGCAAGGCCATCGTCGAGCGCGTCATGGAGGGCAACGCCATCGCCGCGGGCAATCTGGTCTCGCCTCCCGTATTCGGACATGTGCCCGAACTCAAACCCGAGGCCTACGATCCGCAGGCGGCGAAGCAGCTGCTCGCCGCCGCCGGTTACCCCGACGGTTTCGCGCTCACGCTGTACGCGCCCAACAACCGCTACGTCAACGACGAGCAGCTGGCGCAGGCGCTGGCGCAGATGCTGGCGCGCATCGGCATACAGACGCGCGTGCAAACCATGCCGGCCAGCGTGTATTTCGCCAAGGCGCGCGCAGGCGAATTCTCCTGCGCCCTGCTCGGCTGGGGCTCGTTCTCGGGCGACCTCGCGCTGCGCGCGCTCGTTGCCACGCCCGATGCGGCGAAGGGCTACGGCGCCTGGAACTGGGGCCACTACTCGAATCCCAAAGTCGATGCCCTGCTCGAGCAGGATTTCGCCACGCTCGACAATGCGAAGCGCGAGGCGCTGGCGCGCGCGGCCGCGCGCCTCGCGCTCGGGGATGTGCCGGTGATCCTGCTGCACCACCAGCTCGCTTCCTGGGCGATGAAGAAGAACATCGCCTACAGCCCGCGCACCGACGAATACACCCTCGCCCGCGATTTCCGGCCGCGCTGAGCGCGCCGGCTCGACCATGGCCGCATTCATCATCCGCCGCCTGCTGCAAAGCGTGCTGGTGCTGGGCGTCATGTCGCTGCTGGTGTTCGTGGGCGTCTATGCCATCGGCAATCCGGTGGACATCCTGATCAGCCCGCAGGCCGACCAGGCCGACATCGCGCGCGCGATCGCCGCGCTCGGCCTGGACCAGCCGCTGTGGAAGCAGTACTTCGTGTTCCTGCGCCAGGCGCTGTCGGGCGACCTCGGCAAATCCTTCGCCTACAACATCCCCGCGATCCAGCTGATCCTGGAGCGCATGCCGGCCACGCTGGAGCTTGCGCTCGCCGCCACCGGCGGCGCGGTTCTGCTGGGCATACCGCTCGGCCTGTGGGCCGGATTGAAGCCGGACTCCTGGGCCGGCCGCCTGATCATGAGCGGCTCCATCCTCGGCTTCTCCCTGCCGACCTTCTGGGTCGGGCTGCTGCTGATCATGCTGTTCGCGGTCGAACTCGGCTGGCTGCCATCGGGCGGCCGCGGCCCGACCACGCTGCTGCTCGGCATCCCGGTGAGCTTTCTCTCCTGGGAGGGCCTGCGCCACCTGATTTTGCCCGCCGCCAATCTCGCGCTGTTCAAGCTGTCGCTGATCATCCGCCTCACGCGCGCCGGCACGCGCGAGGCGCTGCTGCAGGACTACGTCAAATTCGCGCGCGCCAAGGGCCTGTCGAATGCGCGCGTGGTCGGCGTGCACGTGCTCAAGAACATCATGATT
>JAAOZY010000321.1 GCA_012274205.1 Betaproteobacteria bacterium | reverse complement strand
TCTACGACTTTGTGAAAGTAATCCGGGGCGCCAATATCTGTCGGCTTCAATCAGTCTGCTCCTTCTTCGCGCCTGCCACGCCGGCCAGGAATTGAAACGGCTTGGGAGCGCATAAGAGGCCGTGATTCTACTCTTGGCGAAGCACGGTGAAAAGCGCCTTTTTTCCAGAAATGCCGCTATTCCGTGCCGGCGAAATGACCCCTGCAAGCGCGCGGGCATAGACGACGCCGCCGGTCGGCTTTGGCTGTATGGCGCCCGCGGCTAGCTAGGGGGTGCGGCGCGCGCCGCGGCGGGGGCCGCTTTCGAGCCCGTGCCGGCGCATGTGATCCTCGAGTTGCAGAGCGGCCGCCGCGAACGCTTCGCGCAACGCCATGCGGACGTCGTCGCGGTGCTCACGGTTGACCACCAGCTCGGTGCCCGGCAGGGTGATGATCAGGCGCACCGCGAACTGCGCGCCTTGCCGCTCGCGCTGCAGCGCTTCGGCGATCACCCGGCACTCGCGGATGCGGTCGCAAAGGTGCCCGAGCTTGCCCGCCTCGCTGCCGATATAGCGTTCGAGGGTATCGGAGGCGGGAATGCCGCGCAAAGTGATTTGCACCGAATTATCCATCGCCCCGGTCCATCGCAGCGCAGGGGTTCAATTGAACTCGTCGCAGTGCCGACGCAGATTCCTGGCGTCGCGCTCGACGCTGCGCTGGCAGTCGAGCTCTTGCTCGCGCTCCCCGGGGAACTCTGCAGCCTGCTCCAAGGCGGCCGGGGCGATTGCCGCCTTGCGCCCGCGGCCAGCCGGCGGCTTTGCGCCGCGCGCCGGCGCGGCCCTGCGGACTGTTGCCGCCTTTGATCGAACACCCATGGTGCCCTCCTGCACGGGATCGAAATTCATGCTAGCGGCAATCGCTGCGGCGCTGTTGACATTGGTCAAGAAGCGCGCGGCGCTCGCGCAAATCGCAGCAGACGACGAACAGACGACAGCATGTTTGATTTGCGTCACACTGCGACGCCCCTATTTGCGGTCTCCTGACAATAGCGTCAGGCGGCTCGACAATGGCGCCTGAGCCAACCTACCGGGATGCTGCAGATGATCCGAAATAGAACGCTGCGTCGCAGCCTTGGCGCCCTGTTGGTGCTGCTGGGTGCCGTGCTGGTCTGGCTGCCCATGGACCTGACCAGCGGGGTGGTGCTGATTGCGGCCGGCGCCGCGCTGGAACTGGTCGGCATCGCGCTGGAGAAAAAAGACGGCAAGAGCTAGGGTCTGTTGACGGCTGGCGCCGCCGCTCCCCGGCCGCGCCCCGGGGTCACCACCAGCGCGCCGATATGCCGGTCGCGCATGCGCCTGGCTGCTTGTTGCACCGGCATGCGGCTTGCGGCTGCCACCCCGACCCGGCTGCAGATTTCTCCAACGTTCATAGCCGCCTCCATGGATAGGGTCGATGCGGCGGGCACGGCGTACCGGGCGCTTTCGACCGGGCTTGAGCTCGCCTTGGCTGTTTCACAAAAGCGCGAGCGCTGCGCCGAGCATGGAGCGCGCTGGCGAACGTACACCTGACTTTGCTCACAGTACGCGGGCGCAAAGCGGCACGGCACGGGGGGCCAGCGGTTTCCCTATAATCCGGCTTGCCACGGCAATCTCTCTTATACTGGCGCGGCAACAAGGGGAGTCAATTTGCGGCAACATTCGGCCCAACCGGAAATGCACGCCGGCGCTGTACGGCCGCGGCCGGCGCGCGCGCAGCGGCTGCGCCGTCTGGTCTTCGGCCTGGGGATGCTGGCGATGGCGGCGGTCCTCACCGGCACGACGCTAAGCCTTTGGCGCATGCACCGGGAGGTGGTGCAGCAGGCCGAAGGCCATCTGCTCGATATCGCCCAGATTCTGGGCGAGCAGACCCTGAGATCGACAAACGCAGTGGATGCGGTCCTCGCCGCCGCCGCCGCAGATGCGCAGCGCGCGGCAGTGCACGGCACGCTGGTCCCGTCCGCGCAACTGCACCAGCAATTGCGCGAAACCATTGCCGCCATCCCCTACGTGCGCGCGCTGCTCCTGACCGACGCCGAGGGCAGGCTGGTGGTGCATACGAAGAGCTTTCCGGCGCCGCCGCTTAACTATGCCGATCGCGAGTATTTCCGCGCGCATCGCGCCGGAAATGAGCCGCGCTTGCTGCTCTCTGCACCGGTCGTCGGCAAGTTCGACAACAAATTGGGCATTCCAATCAGCCGCCGTATCGATGACAAGGACGGGGTCTTCCTCGGCGTCATTACCGCCGACGTCGATCCGACCTTTTATCTCTGGCCGCAGGGCCTGCATGAAATCGGCCCCGACGGCGTGGTGCGCCTGCTGCGCCGCGACGGCGTGCAGCTCACCGCCCATCCCCTGAATGTCGCCGGCGGGGCCACCGATCTTCGCAACTCCGCGCTGTTTACCCAGGGCATCGAGGCCGGCCGCCCGCTGATTCACCATATCGGGATCCTGAACGCCGTAGAGCGCGTAAGCGCAATTTACCCGATCGAGGGTTATCCCCTGGTAGTGACGGTGAGTTCGTCGATGAATTTCATCCTCCAGCCCTGGACCCGCAGCGCCTGGCTGTTCGGAAGCATTGCCGTGGTCACGGCAATGCTGCTCGGCCTGATCACCCTGTCGCTGGCGCACCAGATGCGCATCGATGAAGCGCTCAAGGAGGTCGTCGTCGAGTCCGAGGAGCGCCTGCGCGGGATCATTCGGTCGGCCATGGATGCGATCATCATCGTGGACGCGGGGCAGCGCATCGTCCTGTTCAACGCATCTGCAGAGCAGATCTTCCGCTGCCCCGCGACCGAGGCGGTCGGCTGCGCGATCGAGCGCTTCATACCCGGGCAGCGCCTGAAAGTTCAAGCGCCGGGCGCCGCCGATGGCGACAAGGACGGCGCGCCGATGCGCACAACCGGCGAGCATCTCGCGTTGAGCGGGACGCGCGCCGACGGCGACGCGTTTCCTGTCGACGCCTCGATTTCACAGGTGCTGCTGCGCGGCGCAGACTACTTCATCGTGATCCTGCGCGACGTTACCGAACGCAAGCAGGTCGAGGCGGCGCTGCGCGAGAACGAGCAGCGCTACCGGACGCTGTTCAGCCAGGCCATGGATGGTATTCTGCTGCTGGACGCGGACGGCAACGTCGCGGACGTCAACGCGTCCTTCGCGCGCATGCACGGATACGCCATCGATGAGCTCATGCAGATGAACCTGCGCGATCTAGACACGCCGGCAACGCTGGCGCACGCGCCGGAAAGGATCAGGCGGATCCTGGCCGGGGAGGCCATCGTTTTCGAAGTGGAGCATTTTCACAAGGACAGGCATATCGTGCCGCTGGATGTCGCCACCTCCGGCATCGATATCGGCGGAAGAATGTACGTGCTCGCGTTTCACCGCGACATCACCGAGCGCAAGCGCGCCGAGCAGGAGCTCAGGCACTCGCAGCAGGAACTGCGCGGCCTGTCGAAGGCGGCGAACGAAGCGATCGAGTCCGAGCGCCGGCGCACCGCGCGCGAGCTGCATGACGAACTCGGCCAGTCGCTGACCGCGCTGAAGATGGACTTGGAATCGCTGCGCGCCGCGATGCCGCGCGACTCGGCGGATCTCGAGGAACGCGCGCTCGCGATGAACGCGCTGCTCGATACCACGATCGCCGCCACGCGCCGCATTGCCTCCGATCTGCGCCCGCTGATGCTGGACGACCTCGGTCTGGCCGCGGCGCTGGACTGGCTGACGAACAATTTTTCCAGGCATACCGGCATCGCCACCGATCTGGTGATCGACGAGTCCGTGGCGCAGGTGCCCGAGCCGATCGCCTCGGCCTTGTACCGCATCACGCAGGAATCGCTCACCAACGTGGCGAAATACGCCCATGCCAGCGCCGCCGAGATCCGGCTGGAGCGCGATGGCGACTGGGTCGAGCTGCTGGTGCGCGACAACGGCCGCGGCATCGAGGCGGCCGACCAGAAGAAGCGCGGCACCTTCGGCCTGCTGGGCATCCGCGAACGCGTCACGCTGCTCGGCGGCGAAGTCGCGATCGCGGGAGCACCTGGCGCGGGCAGCGAGGTGCGCGCGCGCATTCCGCTCGCTGCGGCGGTGGTGGAGGAACAAGCGTGAAGCGCATCCTCATCGCCGACGACCATGCGATCGTGCGCGATGGCCTGCGCCGCATATTGCAGGGCGCGCCGGGGATCGAGGTGGCGGGCGAGGCGGTGAGCGGCGACGAGGTCATGGCGCGGGTGCGTGAAGGCGGCTTCGAGTTGCTGCTGCTCGACATGTCGATGCCGGGAAAAAGCGGCATCGAGCTGATCAAATGGGTGAAGGCGACGCGGCCCGGGCTCGCGGTGCTGGTGCTCTCCATGCACCAGGAGGAGCAGTACGCGGTGCGCGCGATCCGCGCCGGCGCCTCCGGCTATGTAACCAAGGAAAGCGCCTCGGCGCTGCTCGTCGCGGCAATCGGAAAGGTCGCCGACGGCGGGCTATACATCAGCCCCGGCGTGGCCGAGCAGCTCGCGCTGACGCTTAGCCCGAGCACGGACCGGCTGCCCCACCATGCCTTGTCCGACCGCGAATTCGAGGTGTTCAGCCAGCTGGTGGCCGGCGCGACCGTATCGGATATCGCGGCACGCCTGCATCTGAGCGGCAAAACCGTGAGCACGCACAAGGCGCGCATCCTCGAAAAGATGGGCATGGACAGCGTTGCCGAGCTGGTGCGCTACGCCGTGGCGCACCAGCTCGGCAACGTGCGCGAGGGCTGAGGCTCGCCGTCCGTGTAGGCATCGCCCTACACCGCTTCCGCAACGCCCGATGCGCAGTTTCAGCCTGCACCTATGGCGGGCATGGCGCGCGCAGATCCATACTTGCCCCGACAGCATTAAATCGGGCAGCGGCTATGAATTGGGTTCGGCATGACGCGACGCTTCAGGTATTCCTGGTAGAGGATTCGCCGGCGATCCGTGCACGCCTGGCGGCTACGATCAAAGCGATACAGGGCACCGAGCTGGTGGGCGAAGCCGGCAGCGTCGGCGCGGCGATCGAAGGCATCCGATCGACGCATCCCGGCGCGGTGATCCTGGATCTGCAGCTGGAGGACGGCAGCGGCCTGGATGTGCTCAAGGCGGTGTACCCGTCGGCGCCCGAGCTGCGTGTCGCCGTGCTTACCAACTACGCGACCGATCAGCACCGCCGCGCCTGCCTGGATGCCGGCGCGGAATTCTTTCTCGACAAATCCGCGGATTTCCCGCGCATCCGGGAAATCGTCCGCATGTGGACCGCGCGCACCGACAGCGCAGCGCTCGGCCACTGAACGAATGCAATCCGAACATCATGAAACGGAGACAAACATGACCGCCGCACTTTCGCACCATGACGCACTCGATTTTGGCTGCCCGGAACCGGGCGCCGCGATCGCGCAGGAGCACGAAGGCGCGAACGTCTCGGTGCGCGATCTGACGCGCCTGCTGCACATCGACTGTCCCGACGATGCCTGGCTCGCGCGCACTGCCTTCGCGCTGCGCCGGGTGCACGAGGGCGACGCACTGGTGCATGCGGGCGACAAATTCCATTCGCTCTACGTCGTGCGCTCCGGCTGCTTCAAGACCGTCTACACCGACTTCTCCGGCAGCGAACAGGTTCTGGCGTTCCCGATGTGCGGCGACCTGATGGGCGCCGACGGCATCGACAGCGGCCACTACAGATCCACCGCCGTGTCGCTGGACACCAGCGAAGTCGTGATCGTGCCGCTCGCGAGCCTGTCGCGCCTGGTGTATGAATGCCCCAGCCTGGAAGCCCTGCTCTATCGCGTGCTCAGCCGCGAGCTGGTGCGCGTGCAGAACATGGCCTGGACGCTGGGCACGCTCGGCGCGGAAGGCCGCGTGGCGGCGTTTCTGCTCAGCCTGTCGGCGCGGCTTGGCGCATTGGGTTACTCACGCTGCTCGTTCAACCTGCGCATGACACGGCAGGAAATCGGCAGCTACCTCGGCCTCAAACTCGAAACCGTGAGCCGCGCCCTGTCGGCGCTGAATACCGGCGGCATCATCCAGGTGCACCAGCGATGCATAGACATCGTCGATGCCGACGCGCTGCGCGGCGTGATCGACCCGGCCGCGTGCGCTGCCGAGTGCATCGCGCCGCATCCCGCCCCCGCGCGCAGCGATGCCGCGGACGCGGCACGCGCAAAGAAAGCCCGGCCGCACTTTGCCTCCGGACCTGCCTGGCGCCAGCTGGCCGCGGCCTAGCGTCGGGCGCAAGGCGCAGCGCCTGCGCGCAGCCGCGCAAGGTATGATTAAGCGCCTTTACCAATAACAAGGGGTTCCGCCATGTTCAAGCACATCCTGGTTCCGACCGACGGTTCGACGCTGTCGCTGCGCGCGGCAAAGCATGCAGTGCGCTTCGCCAAGGTACACGGCGCCCGCATCACCGCGTTCTACGCGGCACCGGAATATCATCCCAATATTGCCGGCGACTACCTGCCGGCGAATTTCGTGCCCTTGGGCGTGTTCCAGAAGCAGGTCAAGAAGACCGCCGAAAAATACCTGGAGCAGGTCAAGAAGATGGCGCAGGTGGGGGGCGTAAGCTGCACCGGCCTGTTCGTCACCGACGACTCGCCCCATGACGCCATCATCAAGGCCGCCAAGGAGCGAAAGTGCGACCTCATTTTCATGGCCTCCCACGGGCGCAGCGGCCTCGCCGGGCTGTTGATCGGCAGTGAAACCAACAAGGTGCTCACGCACTGCAAGCTGCCGGTGCTGGTCTATCGCTAGCGCTGGCGCGGAGGCGTGGGCAGGTCACATGGTGAAACGATGCCGATACCCTCGCAAAACAAGATCACGCATGCAGACTGGGCTGCACGAAGGCTAGCTCTGGCTCATCGCATCCTGCGCCGCGCTCCCAACTACCGCAGGGGTACACCATCACACGCACGACCTTGGAGCAATAAAAGTGGTGCTCGCCTATGCCGGCGGAATATGCGCACGTTCGGCAGTTCTGCCCATCCGTATTCCGATTGAGCGGTTTGAAGTAATCCACTGTCACTTCACCAATGCTGTTCCATTCGCCCGCGGCGTTGCCCGATCAGGGGCGCTAGCAATCACTGATCGAATCAGACTATTTCGCCCAATAGGTGTTGCACTCGCTCGGCCGCTCTAATGACATATATGGCGTCCGACTCCAGGCATACCCCGCTAAGGTCATAATCAACTGATTCGCGCTTGTTTCGCATATCGCGCAAGATATAGCCAACCTGCATCGCGGGTCGACTAGTGCGGTGCTGAAGGTATCGCTGGATGATTACCTCGTGAGAACCACCCCGAACTGCATCGCGGTGAATCTCTGGGCACTTATCTTGATTAGCGCCGGCCCAGTGCAATGCGGCATAGTACGCGCGGCTGACCGCGCATCTTCGCTCTATCTCGTCCGAACTATTGCTGAGTTTCCGAGCGAGCGTCAGAAAGTCTTCCGGACGACACGTCACCGCGGTGGGTCAAACAACATATTGTGAAGAAATCGACAAGCGTGTCGTCGAATGTATCGACCAAGTGCTCCGCCATCTTGAAGTTTAAATCGCACATCGTATCTACGTCGCATTTAACACCAAAGCAATACGAAAAACGACCGTCCAAGGCAAAGTCGAACAAGACAGAAAATATGGGCTCGTGTTCCTCGCGAAGAATTGCTCCCGCGAACTCAATGCGATCCAAGATTGCAGCCTCGGAGATTCCCAAATGTTTTGCTCGCGCGATTGCCGAGGTAAACCGCTCTCTGGCGACTCCAATTGGCTTAGACCTAAGTTTTGCAAATCTCTCTTCGACCTGCAGCAAGATGCCAAATTGCAAAGAATCTACGGCAATTTCTCGCGCTAGCTTGAGCACGGATAAATCGTCCGGATGGGCGTGAAAAAAAGCGTTGGCCGCTTCCACAGACTCTCGAACAAATCCGCATCTAAGCGCAACCAACGAAAAGTTAGCGCTTACGCTCTGGCTTCCAGAAAGTTGCTGTGCAATGCGAAAGTGATCAAAAAATCCAGCACCGTTAAACTCAAGCGCGTCAAGCGTCCCGAGAATCATATGGGTTTCGCCTGGCATCACGCCTGACCGCAGCAAGCCTTCCGCATCGCGGCGAATACGGGCAATAGAAAATGCGTCTGGACGCCTATCCTCGATAAGAGGACGCAGTCGTTCGATTAGCTCGTTTGCTTTGGGTGCTGGGATCATTTAGATTGGGTCTAGCAGTACCGCCTCTTACATAATAGCGGAAAAATGCATGTCTGGTTAATCGACTGGAGAAACAACTCCAGCCGCGTCCTTGGCGGATACGTTGCTGCATTCATCTTAACGCTCTGGTCGTTTTTCCCGACGCCACTGCCACGGTGGCACTGGGTCATTATCCGCCCACAGTCCGCGCGGCGCCCCTCTGGCTTCTGCCTGCGGTGGATAGAGTGGCGATGAGGGCTTACTGTAGTGATCGTACACCCATGCCATGCCGGCGCCGACCTGATGACTGCTGGCATCCTTGCCAGCGCACTGGACGCGCCCAACCGAACGCCCATAGCGATGGCGGGCGACTAAGCCATCCTTGGCAGATTCATGAAGGCACAGTTCAGGGAGGGTTTGCCTGGAGCGTCGACCCAACGCTTGGCCAAGCACTGGCGCATCGATCTCGGCCAGGCGAACCTTGATCTGATGTTTCGCGATTAGGACCGTCAGCGTGTCACCGTCGTGAACACCGACGACTATGGCAGAACCTCGGCCTGTCCGGTGAAGCCCGTTAGGCGGTGGTTGCAGAGCGCCAACATTGAATCCGGCGCGGTGTTTAGGTCGATCAGCAAGATGCAGGTCATTGCGGCAGACCGACTGGCCGGCGCATCGGTTGCATTGATATTGAAAGGCTGCGCGGAGAAGGCGGGCCTACCGGCAGCGAATATCGCTGGCCACAGTCTACGTAGCGGGCTGGTGACCAGCGCCCCCCCAGATCGGGGTAGCCACGCACAAGATACAGCAACAGAC
>JAAOZY010000320.1 GCA_012274205.1 Betaproteobacteria bacterium | reverse complement strand
GTTCTGGTATCCGCTGCCGACCGGCTACAACCTGCTGCAGCAGCTGTCGCAGCGCGTGCTCAAGCCCGACTACGCCAACATCCTTTCGCTCGGCTATGTCGGCGCCCGGCTCGAGGACTATGTCGAGGGCAAATACGAACGCGAATTCCAGAACGAGCTCGGACCGGCCAGCGCGCGCTACTACTCGGCTGTCCTGGTCAGCGGCGCGGGCAACGATGCGGTCGACTATTCGCTCGCGCTGAAGAACAGCTGCGGCGGCATAGGCTCGCCGGCGCAATGCTTCGACGCGGCGAGCTTCGACGGCCTGATGCGCAAGCTGAGCGGCTGGATGGGAAGGATGATCCACGACATCCGCTGGGCCTGGAGCAGCGCAGGGCTCGAGCGCCAGCCGCACGTGTTCATTCACTGCTACGACTATGCCCCGCCCGACGGGCGGGCGGCGCAGCTCGCCGGCATGCCGCTGCCTTTCGGCCCCTGGCTCAAGCCCGCGATGGACCGGGCGCTGGTGCGCGATGACCCCGATTTTCGCCAGGCGCTGGTGAAGCTGCTGATCGACCGCATTCACGACACCTTTGCGCCCTTTGATGATGCAGCGCGCCTGGTGCACCTGGTGGACAGCCGGGGCTGTCTCGACGTACGCCGGGACTGGGACAACGAGCTGCACCCGAATTCGAAGGGATTCGAAAAACTGGCAAACGGCCCGTGGCGGACGACGCTGGCAAAATACGGGTTCGCCTAGGAGCGCCGGCTGCGGCGCCTATTTCTGGCGTCCGTGAAGCCTTCGAGCCGGCGATAAATTCCGCCGCGACATTGACGCCGCGATGATACGCGCCCGCTGCTTACAGACAGCGCGGGCGCCGGTTCGTTTCAGGCCGCGCGTGCCGGGGTTCCGGCTTCGCCGAGGTCCCAGAAAATGCCGGCCATCAGCGCGAGCGCCTCGCGCACCACCGGCGCGAGCAGGTGCTCGTTCGGTGCATGCTGGGAGCAGGACGCGTAGGAATGCGGGATCCACACCGTGGGCAGCCCCAGCACCTCGGCAAATACATCGTTCGGCAACGAGCCGCCGAGGTTGGGCAGGATCGCCGGTTTCTTTCCCGTGGTGCGATCGATCGAGGCCGCCGCCCACTTGACCCAGGGGTGATCCGGCGCGAGGCGCGTCGCCGCGAAATAGCCATCGCGCGCCGGCGCCAGCTGCACCATGTCGAAGCCGTTGCGGTCCAGGTGCCGGCGCAGCGCCGGCACGATGTCGGCTGCATCCACACCCACCACGTAGCGCAGCTGGCAGTGCGCGCTTGCGCGCGGCGGGATCGCGTTCACCGGCTTGTCCGGATTGCCGGTGACGAAAGCGAGCACCTCGAAGCTGCACCAGCCGAACACACGCTCGGCCGGCGTCAGCCCGGGCTCGCCCCAGTGCGCATCGATCTGCGGCCCGTCAGCGCCGCCCTCGATCACCAGACCGGCGAGCGCCGCGCGCACCGCGCTGGTGAGCGAATCCGGCCGCCATTCGGGCACGCGGATGGCGCCCTTGGCGTCGGTGATCGAGGCCAGCGCATGCGCGAGCACGATGCCCGGGTTCATCAGCAGCCCGCCCCAGTTGCCCGAATGGTGCCCGCCGGCGCGCAAGTCCACGGCAAGGTCGAAATTGAGCGCACCGCGGGTGCCGAGGAACAGGGTCGGCCGCTCCGGCTGCAGCCGCGGGCCATCGGAAGCGATCAGCACGTCCGCGGCAAGCCGCGCCTTGTTCTGCGCGCAGAACTGTTTCAGGCCGGGCGAGCCGGTTTCCTCGCCGGTCTCGATCAGCAGTTTCACGTTGAAGCCGAGGCGCCCGCGCGTCTTCAGCACCGCGGCCAGCGCCGCCAGGTTGATGGTGTGCTGGCCCTTGTTGTCGGCGCTGCCGCGGCCGTAGAGGCGCTCGCCCTCGCGCTTGAGCACCCACGGATCGAAGCCCGCGCGCCACTGCTCTTCCTGGCCGCGGATCACGTCGCCATGGCCATAGCTGAATACCGTGGTCAGCGCCGCGTCCTCGATGCGCTCGGCGAGCAGGAACGGACCGCCCTTCTCCGACGGGTTGGCGTGCACGCTGCAAGCAAAGCCGAGCTGCTCGAGGTAGGGCCGCATCACGCCTTCCAGATAGACGATGAGCTCGGCGCGCCGCGCCGGGTTCTGGCTTTCGGTCTTGATCGCGACGCGCTGCGCGAGCTCGGCAAAGAAGCCGCCCTCGTCGAAATAGCGCTCGGTGGCGCGGATGGCTTCGGCACGGTTCATTCGGTCTCTCCGGAAGTGACCATGCTCAGCTGCGGCCCTCGGGCGCGGTCACGTCGCGCACGCCGTCGCCGAGCAGGTTGATGGCGAGCACCAGCGCGAACAGCGCCAGGCCCGGGATGGTGATCAGCCATGGGCTGAAAAACATATAACCCTTCGCCTCCGAAATCATCAATCCCCAGGAGGGCGCGGGCGGCTGCACCCCGAGGCCGAGGAAGGACAGCGCCGCCTCGAGCAGGATCGCGCTGCCCATCTCCAGCGTGGCCACTACGATCAGGTGGCTGGAGACGTTGGGCAGCACCTCGCCCGCGATGATGCGCCAGGTCGGGCAGCCGATGGCGCGCGCCGCAGTGACATAGTCGAGGTTGCGCACCTGCTGCGTGGCGCTCCTGAGCACCACCGCGTAGCGGTCCCACTTCAGCAGGCCCAGCACCAGGATCACCATCCATAGCGAACTGCCGGCCAGCGCCACGGTGGTGAGCGCAACCAGGATCACCGGCAGCGACAGCCGCACCGTGATCAGGTAAGTCACCACGAGGTCGGTGCGCCCGCCGAAATAGCCGGCCACG
>JAAOZY010000319.1 GCA_012274205.1 Betaproteobacteria bacterium | reverse complement strand
TCCTGTGCGTGTGCGAGACCCTGCAGGAGCGCGAGGGCGCGGTCACCGAAATCGTGGTCGGTCGCCAGTTGGCGGCAGTGCTCGATTCGAGCGGCGTCGGCGCCCTGGTCAACGCGGTGCTCGCCTACGAGCCGGTGTGGGCGATAGGCACCGGCCGCACGGCGACGCCGCAGCAGGCGCAGACGGTGCATGCGTTCATACGCGGCGTCGTCGCGCGGCAGGACGCGAAACTGGCGGCGGGGCTGACGGTCGTGTACGGCGGCAGCGTCAAGGCGGCCAACGCGAAGGAGTTGTTCGCCATGCCGGACATCGACGGCGGCCTCATCGGCGGCGCTTCGCTGGTGGCGGAAGAATTTTTGGCGATTTGCGCTGCAGCGGGCACGCACTGAAGGATTGAACGGCTCGCGGCAGGGGGATGCGCTCAGGCGGAACTGCGCATCGTTGCTGGTGTTCCACATTTGGCATTTGCCCCGGGGCGAATGCGTCATGGCAGGTTGGGAATGAACATTTGGTTCACTTTGGTTTTGACGGTACATGTGCTGGTCGCGCTGGGCATCATCTTCCTGGTGCTGCTGCAGCACGGGAAGGGCGCGGACATGGGCGCAGCCTTCGGCAGCGGTTCGTCCGGCAGCCTGTTTGGCGCCACCGGCTCGGCGAATTTTCTTTCCCGCACCACGGCGGCGCTGGCGGCGGTGTTTTTTGCCACCAGTCTGGGCCTGGCCTATCTCGCCACACACAAGCCGGAAACGGGCGGAAGCGTGATGCAGGGGGTGAGTGCGCCGCCTGCGGCAGCACCCAAGCCTGCGAGCGAAGTCCCGCAGCCTGCGGATGCGCCCAAACCGGCCGATGCGCCGGCGGGGTCGAAGGCGAAGGACGTACCGAAGTAGAGCCATTGGGAATGAGCGAAGGGCAAGGGGACATTCCCCGCCGCCCGCCACCCATTCCCCATTGCCCGGCTAGCCGACGTGGTGAAATTGGTAGACACGCTATCTTGAGGGGGTAGTGGCGAAAGCTGTGCGAGTTCGAGTCTCGCCGTCGGCACCAGTTTTGGAGTGTAGTGTTGTTGCAGCGTTTTGAATTGAACCGACAGCACGCCTTGGTGTCTGTCCGATAGGGTTCCCGATTGAAACGGAGGATGCATGAAGAGCGCGTTTGATCTAGGTCAACTTCGCAATCTGCCCGATGATGGACCATGTCGCCTGTTCGCGGGATTGAACGCAAAATAAGCACCAACCCGTCAATCGACAATCGCTGAATCCAAGGCCCCGTGCTCGAAAACTACTTCCCGGTTCTGCTGTTCATCATCATCGGTTTCGCGGTCGGCGTGGGGCCGATCGTCACCGGCGCGATCCTCGGTCCGCACCGCTGGGACAGCGAAAAACTTTCCCCCTACGAATGCGGCTTCGAGGCTTTCGAAGACGCGCGCATGAAGTTCGACGTGCGCTATTACCTGGTTGCGATCCTGTTCATCCTGTTCGACCTGGAAATCGCCTTCCTCTTTCCCTGGGCGATCGCGCTCAATGAAATCGTGCTGTTCGGTTTCGTTTCGATGATGATCTTCCTCGGCATCCTCGTTGTCGGTTTCATCTATGAATGGATGAAAGGGGCGCTGGAATGGGAGTAGCGACGCGAGCCCGTGGGCAGGGGCCCCAAGCTTGCTTGGGGATGCGAATAAGGCGAGCGGCGCCTGCCGCCGACAGCGCAAATCTCTGTGTCGCGATGACCGTTCGGAGGCGGCGATATGGGCATTGAAGGAATTCTCCAGGAAGGCTTCGTCACCACCACCGCCGACAAGCTGATCAACTGGACCCGCACCGGGTCGATGTGGCCGATGACCTTCGGCCTGGCCTGCTGCGCGATCGAAATGATGCACACCGGCGCCGCGCGCTACGACCTGGACCGCTTCGGCATTGTGTTCCGCCCGAGCCCGCGCCAGTCGGACGTGATGATCGTCGCCGGCACGCTGTGCAACAAGATGGCGCCGGCGCTGCGCAAGGTCTACGACCAGATGGCGGAGCCGCGCTGGGTGATTTCCATGGGTTCCTGCGCCAACGGCGGCGGCTACTATCATTATTCCTATTCGGTGGTGCGCGGCTGCGACCGCATCGTCCCGGTGGATATCTACGTGCCGGGCTGCCCGCCCACCGCCGAAGCGCTGCTCTACGGCATCATCCAGCTGCAGAACAAGATCAAGCGCACCAATACGATCGCTCGCTAATGCTCGCTCAGACCATCGCCCGCTAACGCATACAAAGACAAAGAGACATAGTCCGCCAAATGGCCGGTAAGCAGGAACAACTCAAGAACAAGCTGGAAGCCGCTCTGGGCGGCCGCATCGCCAGCCTGACCCAGGCGGTGGGCGAAACCACCGTGGAAGTGGGCGCGGCGGACTACGTCGGCGCGGCGCAGACGCTGCGCGACGATCCCGGCCTCGCGTTCGCCCAGCTCATGGATCTGTGCGGCGTGGATTATTCGACCTACGGCGAGGGTGCATGGACCGGCCGGCGCTTCGCCGCGACGTCGCAGCTGCTCTCGCTCGAGCACAACTGGCGCGTGCGCCTGCGCGTGTTCGCGCCGGACGACGATTTCCCGGTGGTGGATACGCTCTGCGGCATCTGGTGCAACGCCAACTGGTACGAACGCGAAGCCTTCGACTTGTTCGGCATCATGTTCTCCGGCCATCCCGACCTGCGCCGCATACTCACCGACTACGGCTTCATCGGCCACCCGTTCCGCAAGGACTTCCCGATCTCGGGCCAGGTGGAAATGCGCTACGACCCGCAGCAGAAGCGCGTCGTCTACCAGCCGGTGACGATAGAGCCGCGCGAAATTACGCCGCGCATCATCCGCGAAGACCAGTACGGCGACCTCGGCAAGGGCAGGCACTGACATGGCCGATATCCGCAATTACACGATGAACTTCGGGCCTCAGCATCCGGCCGCCCACGGGGTGCTGCGCCTGGTGCTGGAAATGGACGGCGAAGTGGTGCAGCACGCCGACGCGCATATCGGCATGCTCCATCGCGCGACGGAGAAGCTGGCAGAGCAGAAGACCTACATCCAGGCGCTGCCCTACATGGACCGCATGGATTACTTCTCCGTGATGCTCAACGAGCATGCCTACTGCCTCGCGGTGGAGCGCCTGCTCGGCATCCAGGTGCCGGAGCGCGCGCAATACATCCGCGTCATGTTCGACGAGATCACACGCGTCCTGAGCCATCTGCTGTTCCTCGGCGCGCACGGACTGGACATCGGCGCGATGACCATGTTCCTGTACACCTTCCGCGAGCGCGAAGACCTGTTCGACATGTACGAGGCGGTGTCGGGCGCGCGCGTGCATGCGGCCTACTACCGGCCGGGCGGCGTGTACCGCGATCTGCCCGACACCATGCCGAATTACATCGCGTCGAAGATCCACGGCGCGGACGCCGTGGCGAAACTCAACGACAAGCGCTCGGGCAGCCTGCTCGATTTCATCGAGGATTTCACCGACCGTTTCCCTGCACACATCGACGAATACGAGACCCTGCTCACCGACAATCGCATCTGGAAGCAGCGCACCGTCGGCATCGGCGTGCTCTCGCCCGAGCGCGCGATCGAGCTCGGCTTCACCGGCGTCATGCTGCGCGGCTCGGGCGTCGAATGGGACCTGCGGAAGAAGCAGCCCTACGAGGTCTACGACCGGCTGGATTTCGACATTCCGGTGGGCGTGAACGGCGACACCTACGACCGCTACCTGTGCCGGGTGGAGGAATTGCGCCAGTCGAACCGCATCATCCGCCAGTGCATAGCCTGGCTGCGCGACAATCCGGGGCCGGTGATCGTGGACAACCACAAGATCGCACCGCCCGCGCGCGCCGACATGAAGGGCAGCATGGAAGAGCTGATCCATCATTTCAAGCTCTTCACCGAGGGCTTCCGCGTGCCCGCGGGCGAGGCTTACGCCGCGATCGAGCACTCCAAGGGCGAGTTCGGCATCTATCTGATCTCGGACGGGGCAAACAAGCCGTACCGCGTGAAAGTCCGCGGCGCCGGCTTCAATCACCTGCAGGGCCTGGACGAGATGTCGCGCGGCCACATGATCGCTGACGTGGTGGCGATCATTGGCACCCTCGACTTCGTCTTCGGCGAGGTCGACAGATGAAAAACCGGGGACAGACCACGTTTTTCCTCGTAGCCGTGACTCGACAACATCGGGTGACGAAAAACGTGGTCTGTCCCCGGTTTTTATGAACATTGGTGGATGAAATGCTGAGCACAGAAGCATTGCAGAGGATCGATCGCGAAGTGGCGAAATTTCCCGCCGAGCAGAAGCAGTCGGCCGTAATCGCGGCGCTTGCCATCGCGCAGGACGAGAACGGCTGGCTCGCGACCGAGACCATGGACTTCGTCGCGCAGTATCTGGGCATGCCGCCGATCGCGGTGTATGAGGTCGCGAGCTTCTACAACATGTACAAGCTCGAGCCTGGCGGCCGGCACAAGCTCACCGTCTGCACCAATCTGCCGTGCGCGCTCTCCGGCGGGGCGGATGCCGCCGAGCACCTGAAACACCGCCTCGGCGTGGGCTTCAACGAGACTACCGCGGATGGCCGCGTCACCCTCAAGCAGGGCGAATGCATGGGCGCCTGCGGCGATGCGCCGGTGCTGCTGGTGAACAACAAGCGCATGTGCAGCCGCATGTCGCACGAAAAGCTCGATCAACTGCTGGCGGAGCTCAAGTGATGCTGGACTACGGCCCCGACGCCATCCTGATGAAGGGCCTCGACGGCTCGAACTGGCACCTCAAGGATTACGAGGCGCGCGGCGGCTATGGCGCGCTGAAGAAGGTGCTGAACGAGAAGATCACGCCCGACGCGGTCGTCGCCGAGGTGAAGAAATCCGGGCTGCGCGGACGCGGCGGCGCCGGCTTTCCCGCCGGCCTCAAGTGGAGCTTCATGCCCAAGCAGTACACCGGGCCGAAATATCTCGTATGCAATACCGACGAAGGCGAGCCCGGCACATTCAAGGACCGCGACATCATCCGCTACAACCCGCACATGCTGATCGAGGGCATGATCATCGCGGCCTACGCGATGGGCACCGCGGTCGGCTACAACTACATCCACGGCGAGATCTGGGCCGAGTACGAATTGTTCGAGCAGGCGCTGGATGAGGCGCGCGCCGCGGGCTACCTCGGCAACAACATCCTTGGCACCGATTTCTCGTTCCAGCTCCACGCCGTGCACGGCTGGGGCGCCTACATCTGCGGCGAGGAAACCGGCCTGCTCGAGTCGATCGAGGGCAAGAAGGGCCAGCCGCGCTTCAAGCCGCCGTTCCCGGCGAGCTTCGGCCTGTACGGCAAACCCACCACCATCAACAACACCGAGACCTTCGCCGCGGTGCCCTGGATCATCAACAACGGCGGCGACGCCTTCCTTGCCCTGGGCAAACCCAACAACGGCGGCACCAAGCTGTTCTCGGTGTCGGGCCATGTCAACCGTCCGGGCAACTACGAAGTCCGACTGGGCACGCCGTTCGCGACGCTGCTGGAGATGGCCGGCGGCATGCGCGGCGGCAGGCAGATCAAGGCGGTGATTCCGGGCGGCTCGTCCGCGCCGGTGCTGCCCGGTCACATCATGATGCAGACCGACCTCGACTACGATTCCATCGCCAAGGCGGGCTCGATGCTCGGCTCGGGCGCGGTGATCGTCATGGACGACACCACCTGCATGGTGCGCGCGCTCGAGCGCCTGTCGTTTTTCTATTTCGAAGAGTCCTGCGGCCAGTGCACGCCCTGCCGCGAGGGCACCGGCTGGATGTACCGCATGGTGCACCGCATCGAGCACGGCAAGGGGCGCCAGGAAGACCTCGACCTGCTCACCAACGTGGCGGACAACATCGCCGGGCGCACCATCTGCGCGCTCGGGGATGCGGCGGCGCTGCCGGTGAAGAGTTTCATCAACCATTTCCGCGAAGAATTCCAGTACCACATCGACCACAAGCGCTGCATGGTGAACGTGCCCGGCGGCTACTTCACCGCTTCGGCGGCGCCCGCCGAGAAAGCGGCCTGAGAGCGACATGCCCAAAGTAGAAATCGACGGCCGGCAGATCGAGGTAGACAACGGCGCCACCGTGATGGACGCGGCCAACGCGCTCGGCATCTCCATTCCGCACTTCTGTTATCACAAGAAACTCTCGATCGCGGCCAACTGCCGCATGTGCCTGGTGCAGGTGGAAAAGGCGCCCAAGCCGCTGCCGGCCTGCGCCACCCCGGTCACCGAGGGCATGAAAGTGTTCACCGACTCCGACTACGCGCGTACCGCGCAGAAGTCGGTGATGGAGTTCCTGCTGATCAACCATCCGCTCGACTGCCCGATCTGCGACCAGGGCGGCGAATGCCTGCTGCAGGACCTCGCCGTGGGCTACGGCAAGGGCGCTTCGCGCTATCACGAAGAAAAGCGCGTGGTGTTCCACAAGAACATCGGTCCGCTGATCTCGATGGAAGAGATGAACCGCTGCATCCACTGCACCCGCTGCGTGCGCTTCGGCCAGGAGATCGCCGGCGTGATGGAGCTCGGCATGATGGGCCGCGGCGAGCACTCCGAAATCGTATCCTTCGTCGGGCGCTCGGTCGATTCCGAGCTGTCCGGCAATATGATCGACCTGTGCCCGGTGGGCGCGCTCACGAGCAAGCCGTTCCGCTACAGCGCCCGCACCTGGGAGCTTGCGCGGCGCAAATCGGTGAGCCCGCACGACAGCCTCGGCTCCAATCTGGTGGTGCAGACCATGGCGCACCAGGTCAAGCGCGTGCTGCCGCTGGAGAACGAAGAACTCAATGAATGCTGGCTGTCGGACCGCGACCGCTTTTCCTACGAGGGCCTGAACAGCGAAGACCGCCTGACCCAGCCGATGCTCAAGGTGAACGGGAAATGGCAGGAGGCGGACTGGCAGCAGGCGCTGGCCGCGGTGGCCAAGGGCCTGAAGAACGTGCGTGAGCAGCACGGCGCAGCGGCGCTGGGCGCGCTCGCCGCGCCGCATTCGACGCTGGAAGAGCTGTACCTGCTGGGCCGGCTGATGCGCGGCATCGGCAGCGAGAACGTGGACTTTCGCCTGCGCCAGGCGGATTTCTCCGCTGACGGCAAGCAGGCCGGCGCGCCCTGGCTGGGCATGAAGGTCGCCGACATCGGCGGCCTCGACCGCGTGCTCGTGGTCGGCTCCTTCCTGCGCAAGGATCACCCGCTGCTCGCCAACCGGCTGCGCCAGGCGGCCAAGCGCGGGCAGCAGCTCAATCTGATCCATGCCACCGACGACGAACTGCTGATGAAGGTGGCGAACAAGGCCATCGTGCCGCCGCAGGCGCTGGCCGACGCGCTGGCGCAGGTGCTGAAAGCGGCGGCCGAGGCGAAACAGCAGCCGGTGCCGGCCGCGCTCGCCGGCGTCAAGGTCGGGGCGGAGGCGCAGCGCATTGCCGCGAGCCTGGTTTCGGGCGAAAAGCCCGGCATATTCCTCGGCAACCTGGCCGCGCAGCACCCGCATGCGGCGCAGTTGCGCCTGCTCGCGCAGGAACTGGCCGCGGTGCTCGGCGCGCGCTACGGCAGTTTCGGCGAAGCCGCCAACAGCGTCGGCGGCTACCTCGCGCAGGCTGTGCCCGGCGCGGGCGGACTCAACGCCGGCGCGATGCTGGCCCAGCCGCGCAAGGCCTATCTGCTGCTCAACGTCGAGCCCGAACTCGACTGCAACGACGCGCACGCCGCGATGCAGGCGATGGACGCGGCCGAATTCGTGATCGCCCTGTCGGCCTACAAGGGCAGGGCGCCGGATTACGCCAGCGTGCTGCTGCCGATCGCGCCGTTCACCGAGACCTCCGGCAGCTTCGTCAACGCGGAAGGGCGCAGGCAAAGCTTCAACGGCGTGGTCAGGCCCCTGGGCGAGGCGCGCCCGGCGTGGAAAGTGCTGCGCGTGCTCGGCAAGCTGCTCGATCTTGCCGGCTTCGACTACGACAGCAGCGAACAGGTGCGCGATGAAATCGGCGCGCCGGATGCGCTCGCGCGCAAGCTCGACAACCGCGTCAACGGGATTGCCCTGCAGCTGCCGGCCGCGGCCGCAGGCCTCCAAAGGATTGCCGACGTTCCCATCTATTTCAGCGACGCCGTCGTGCGCCGCGCGGGCGCGCTGCAGAAGACGCGCGATGCGGCGCCGCCGCGCGCCTGGATGAACGCGGCGCTGCTGGCCAGGCTCGGCGTGAAAGAGGGCCAGCAAGTCAGGATCAGGCAGGGCCAAGCCGAGGCGACGCTGCATGCCGCCTGTGATGAGCGCCTGCCCGGCGACTGCGTGCGCGTCGCGGCGGCGCACGCCCTGACCGCCGGCCTGGGTCCGATGTCGGGCGAGCTCGAGCTGGAGCCGCAGCCATGATCGCCATGTACTCCAAACTGATTGCCGCCGGGCTCGCATTCTTCCAGGGACTGTTCGGAATGGCGCTGGGCGCGGCGCTGTTCACGCTGGTCAAGACCTCGGTGCTGATCATGCTGATCGTGGCGCCGCTGCTGGGCGCGGTGGCCTACCTGACGCTGCTCGAGCGCAAGGTCATCGGCTACATGCAGGTGCGCATCGGGCCCAATCGCGTCGGCCCCTACGGGCTGCTGCAGCCGATCGCCGACGGCATCAAGCTGGTGTTCAAGGAAATCGTCATCCCCTCGGGCGCCGACAAGATACTGTTCGTGCTCGCACCGGTGATCACGCTCACCGTGGCCATGGCCGCCTGGGCGGTGGTGCCGTTCGACAAGAATGTGGTGCTGGCCAACGTCGACGCCGGCCTGCTCTACGTGATGGCGATCACTTCGATGGGCGTGTACGGCATCATCGTCGCCGGCTGGGCGTCGAATTCCAAGTATGCGTTCCTCGGCGCGATGCGCGCCGCGGCGCAGATCGTCGCCTACGAAATCGCCATGGGCTTTGCCCTGGTATGCGTGCTGCTGGTGTCGCAAAGCCTCAACCTCTCCGACATCGTCGAGGGCCAGATGGACGGGCGCTTTGCCGACATGGGCCTCAACTTCCTATCCTGGAACTGGCTGCCGCTGATGCCGATGCTGCTGGTGTATTTCATCTCCGGCGTGGCCGAGACCCAGCGCGCGCCGTTCGACCTGGCCGAGGGCGAATCCGAGATCGTCGGCTTCCACGTGGAGTATTCCGGCATGCTGTTCGGCGTGTTCTCCATGGGCGAGTACGCCAACATGATCCTGGTGGCGACGCTGACCACCATCATGTTCTTCGGCGGCTTGGCGCCGCCGCTGGACTCCGTGTTGTTCAACGCGATTCCGGGCTTTGTCTGGATGCTGGCCAAGGTGCTGTGCGTGCTGTTCCTGTTCCTGTGGTTCCGTGCGACCTTCCCGCGCTACCGCTACGACCAGGTCATGCGCCTGGGCTGGAAGGTGTTCATCCCACTGACCATCGTGTGGCTGGTATTCATAGCCGCATGGATGCAGACCCCTTTCTCAATCTGGAGAGACGTCCATGGCTGAGAAAATCCGCGAATTCTTCAAGACCTTCCTGCTGTATGAGCTGTTCAAGGGGCTCGCGGTCACCGGGCGCTACATGTTCGCGCGCAAGATCACGGTGCAGTATCCGGAGGAGCGCACGCCGCAGTCGGGGCGCTTCCGCGGCCTGCATGCGCTGCGCCGCTATCCCAACGGCGAAGAGCGCTGCATCGCATGCAAGCTGTGCGAGGCGGTGTGCCCGGCGCTCGCGATCACGATCGAGTCGGAAGAGCGCGCCGACGGCACGCGTCGCACCACGCGTTACGACATCGACCTGCACAAATGCATTTTCTGCGGCTTCTGCGAGGAGTCCTGCCCGGTGGACTCGATCGTCGAGACGCGCATCCTTGAATACCACGGCGAGAAGCGCAGCGACCTGCACTACACCAAGGAGATGCTGCTTGCGGTGGGCGACCGTTACGAGGCGGAGATAGCCAGGGACCGCGCCAACGACGCGGCCTACCGGTGACCAATTCATGAATATCGAAGGCGTTCTCTTCTACGTATTCGCGGCGATCCTGCTGGCCGCGGCGCTGCGCGTCATCACCGCGCGCAACCCGGTGCACGCGGCGCTGTTCCTGGTGCTCGCGTTTGCGACCGCGTCTGCGATCTGGATGATGCTGCGCGCCGAGTTCCTCGCGATCGTGCTGGTGCTGGTCTATGTCGGCGCGGTGATGGTGCTGTTCCTGTTCGTGGTGATGATGCTCGACATCAACATCGACCGGCTGCGCGAAGGCTTCTGGAGCTACCTGCCGCTCGGGGCGGCGGTCGGCATCCTGATGGTGGTCGAAATGGTGCTGGTGCTGGGCGGCAAGTACTTCGGCCTGCAGCATCTGCCCAACCCGGCCGATCCGGGCGCCGATTACAGCAACACCAGGGCGCTCGGCCTGCTGCTCTACACCGATTACGTCTATCCGTTCGAGCTGGCCGCGGTGATCCTGCTGGTCGCGATCGTCGCCGCCATCGCGCTGACGCTGCGCGGGCGCAAGGACAGCAAGCACCAGGATCCGGCCAAGCAGGTCAAGGTCAAGCGCGCCGACCGCGTGCGCATGGTTTCGATGCCCACCGAAAAGAAGGAGAACTGATCGTGCAGTCGTTCTCGTTATCCGTGCTGCCCGTGGTGTCGCTGTCGCACTACCTGATTCTGGGCGCGCTGCTGTTCGCCATCAGCGTGGTCGGCATCTTCCTCAACCGCAAGAACGTGATCATCCTGCTGATGGCGATCGAGTTGATGCTGCTGGCGGTGAACATGAATTTCATCGCGTTCTCGCATTACCTGCACGACATGTCCGGCCAGGTGTTCGTGTTCTTCATCCTGACCGTGGCGGCGGCGGAGTCGGCCATCGGCCTCGCGATCCTGGTGGTGCTGTTCCGCAATCTGTCCACCATCAACGTCGACGACCTGAACACTTTGAAGGGCTGACCCCGGCACAACGCTATGACATCGATGCAGCAACTCTATCTGCTGGTGCCGCTGGCGCCGCTGGCCGGATCCGTGATCGCGGGCCTCGGCGGCCGCGCGATCGGCCGCGCCGGCGCCCACTGGGTGACCATCATCGGGGTGGCGATCGCGTTCTTTGCGTCGCTATACATATTCTTCGACGTGCTCCACGGCAACGTGTTCAACGGCAGCGTCTATACCTGGCTCACCTCGGGCGACACGCGCTTCGAAATCGGCTTCCTCATCGACCGGCTGTCGGCGCTGATGATGGTGGTGGTCACCTTCGTCTCGCTGATGGTGCACATCTACACCATCGGCTACATGGCGGACGATCCCGGTTACCAGCGCTTCTTTTCCTATATCGCGCTGTTCACCTTCTCCATGCTGATGCTGGTGATGTCCAACAACTTCGTGCAGCTGTTCTTCGGCTGGGAGGCGGTGGGCCTGGTGTCCTATCTGCTGATCGGTTTCTGGTACACACGCCCGACGGCGATCTACGCCAACCTCAAGGCGTTCCTGGTTAACCGCGTCGGTGACTTCGGCTTCCTGCTTGGCATCGGCCTCGTGCTCGCCCACTTCGGCACGCTCGACTACGCCAGCGTGTTTTCGCAGGCGCCGGGCCTGGCCAGGACCAGCATAGAAATCATCCCCGGCGCGCACTGGATGCTGCTGTCGGTAATCTGCATTTGTCTCTTCATCGGCGCGATGGGCAAGTCGGCGCAGTTCCCGCTGCACGTGTGGCTGCCCGACTCGATGGAAGGCCCGACCCCGATCTCCGCCCTGATCCACGCGGCGACCATGGTGACCGCCGGCATCTTCATGGTGTCGCGCATGTCGCCGCTGTTCGAACTGTCGGACGCGGCGCTCTCATTCGTGCTGGTGATCGGCGGCATCACCGCCTTCTTCATGTCGCTGATCGCCGTGGTGCAGTACGACATCAAGCGCGTGATCGCTTACTCGACGCTGTCGCAGCTCGGCTACATGACCGTGGCCCTGGGCGCCTCGGCCTATTCGGTCGGCATGTTCCACCTGGCGACGCACGCGTTCTTCAAGGCGGTGCTGTTCCTCGGCGCGGGCTCGGTGATCATCGCGATGCACCACGAGCAGGACATGCGCAGGATGGGCGGGCTGCGCAAGTACCTGCCGATCACCTATATCACCATGCTGATCGGCGCGTTCGCCAACGCCGGCCTGCCGCCGTTCGCCGGATTCTTCTCCAAGGATTCGATCCTGGAGGCGGTGCACCTGTCGCATACGCCGGGCGCCGGCTTCGCCTACCTGATGGTGCTGCTCGGGGTGTTCGTCGGCGGCCTGTATTCCTTCCGCCTCATCTTCTATACCTTCCACGGCGAAGAGCGCTTCCGCAATCATGAAACCGGCCATGCCGCGGAGGCCGGCCACGGCCATGACGCGCACGGCGCCGCGAAGGATGAGCATGGCCATGATGATCACGGTCACGGTCAATCGCCGCACGAAACGCCGGCGGTGGTGACGGTGCCGCTGATCCTGCTCGCCATCCCGTCTATCGGCGCCGGCTGGTTCATCGGCACGGTGCTCTACGGCGGCTATTTCGGGTCGTCGATCTTCATTTCGCCCGAGCACGAGGGGCTGGCCGAAATGGCGAAGGAATTCCATGGCGTGATCGCCATGATGCTGCACGGCTTCACCAGCCTGCCGCTCTGGCTGGCGCTCGCTGGCGCCGCGACCGCCTTCTACCTGTACATCGTGAACCCGGCGCTGCCCGCGGTGCTGCGCGGGAAATTCAGTTTCATCGTCAACATCCTGATGGAGAAGTACGGCCTCGACCGCTTCAACGACTGGTTCTTCGCCGGCGGTGCGCGCGCGCTCGGCGGCGGCCTGTGGAAGATCGGCGACGTCGCCATCATCGACGGTTTCATGGTCAACGGCACGGCGCGCGTGGTCGGCTGGATCTCGAGCCTGGTGCGCCTGTTCCAGTCCGGCTACATCTACCACTATGCCTTCACCATGATCATCGGCGTATTCGTGCTGCTGACGCTTTTCAGCCAACTCTAGGGTACAGACGATGAATCCTGCTCCCTGGCTCAGCCTCACCATCTGGATCCCGATCCTGTTCGGCCTGGTGGTGCTCGTGTTCAGCGACCGCCATGCCGCGGTGGTGCGCCAGATCGCGCTGGTTGGCGCGCTCGCCGGTTTCGCGGCGAGCCTGCCGCTCTACGCCGGCTTCAGCACCCAGACCGCCGCGATGCAGTTCGTCGAGCTGAAGTCCTGGATTCCGCGCTTCAACATCAACTACAACCTCGGCGTGGACGGCATTTCGCTGCTGTTCATCCTGCTCAACAGCTTCATCACCGTGCTGGTGGTGATCGCCGGCTGGGAGTCGATCCAGAAGCGCGTGGCGCAGTACATGGCCGCGTTCCTGATCATGTCCGGCCTGCTGAACGGCGTATTCGCCGCGCTCGACGCGATGCTGTTCTACGTGTTCTTCGAGGCGACGCTGATTCCGATGTACCTCGTGATCGGCGTGTGGGGCGGCCCCAACCGCGTCTATGCCGCGGTGAAGTTCTTCCTCTACACCCTGCTCGGGTCGCTGCTGATGCTGGTCGGATTCCTCTACCTGTTCGACAAGTCCGGGGGCAGCTTCGCCATTCTCGACTGGCACAAGCTGCCGCTGGCGATGACGCCGCAGCTGTTGCTGTTCTTCGCGTTCTTCGCCGCGTTCGCGGTGAAGGTGCCGATGTGGCCGGTGCACACCTGGCTGCCCGATGCGCACGTCGAGGCGCCGACCGGCGGCTCCGCGGTGCTGGCGGCGATACTGCTCAAGCTCGGCGCCTACGGTTTCATCCGCTTCTCGCTGCCGGTGCTGCCCGACGCGAGCCACGCGCTGTCCGGCTTCATGATCACGCTGTCGCTGATCGCGGTGGTCTACATCGGCCTGGTGGCGATCGCGCAGACCGACATGAAGAAGCTGATCGCCTATTCCTCGATCGCGCACATGGGTTTCGTCACGCTCGGCTTCTTCATTTTCAACGCCTACGGCATGGAAGGGGCGCTGGTGCAGATGGTGTCGCACGGCTTCGTTTCGGCCGCGATGTTCCTGTGCGTGGGCGTGATGTACGACCGCATGCACAGCCGCAACATTGCCGACTACGGCGGCGTGGTCAATACCATGCCGAAGTTCGCCGCGCTGATGATGCTGTTCGCCATGGCCAACTGCGGCCTGCCGGCCACCAGCGGCTTCGTCGGCGAATTCATGGTGATCCTGGGCGCGGTGAAGCACAATTTCTGGATCGGCTTTCTCGCCGCGACCACGCTGATCTTCGGCGCCGCCTATACGCTGTGGATGTACAAGCGGGTGATTTTCGGCGCCGTGGCCAACGACCGCGTCGCCGCGCTGAAGGACATCGGCGCGCGCGAATTCCTGGTGCTGGCGCTGCTCGCGATCGCCGTGCTCGGCATGGGCCTGTACCCGCTGCCTTTCACCGAGGTGATGCACGCCTCGGTCAACGGGCTGCTGCAGCATCTCGCGGTGAGCAAGCTCTGAGGCCATCGAATCCATGAATTTCACCATGCCCAACCTGCTTCCCGCCTACCCCGAGATCTTCCTGCTGATCATGGTGTCGGTGATCCTGGTGCTCGACCTGTTCCTGCCGCAGGCGCAGCGCTACGTGAGCTACGTGCTGACGCAGCTCACGCTGATCGGCTGCGCCGTGCTCACGCTCGACGTCGCCGTGCTCACCCAGGGCCAGGTCACCTACACCTTCAGCCACATGTTCGTCGCCGACCTCATGGGCCATGCGCTCAAGATGGCCGCCTATATCGCCGTATTCACGACGCTGGTGTATTCGCGCGCCTATCTCTCCGACCGCAACATGTGGAAGGGCGAGTTCTTCGCTCTGGTGCTGTTCGCGCTGATGGGCATCATGGTGATGATTTCGGCCGACCACTTCCTCACGCTGTACCTGGGACTGGAGCTGCTGTCGCTGTCGCTCTACGCCCTGGTCGCGCTCGACCGCGACTCGGCGCGCGCGACCGAGGCGGCGATGAAATACTTCGTGCTCGGCGCACTCGCCTCGGGGCTCCTGCTCTATGGCATGTCGATGATCTACGGCGCCACCGGCTCGCTCAATATCTCCGAGGTCGCGCATGCGATCTCCACCACCAACCCGAACAAGATCGTGCTGACCTTCGGTCTGGTGTTCCTGGTGTCAGGCATGGCGTTCAAGCTCGGCGTGGTGCCGTTCCACATGTGGATCCCCGACGTCTATCACGGCGCGCCCACGGCGATGACCCTGATCATCGGCTCGGCGCCCAAGCTCGCCGCGTTCGCGATGGCGATGCGCCTGCTGGTCATGGGGCTGCTCGACCTCGCCGTCGACTGGCAGCAGATGCTGGTGATCCTGGCGGTGCTGTCGATGGCGGTGGGCAACCTCGCGGCGATCGCGCAGACCAACATCAAGCGCATGCTCGCCTATTCGACCATTTCGCACATGGGCTTCATGCTGCTCGGCATGCTCGCCGGCGTGGTCAACGGCAACTGGCTCAACGCGGCCGACGCCTACAGCGCCGCGATGTTCTATGTCGTGGTCTACGTGCTGACCACGCTCGGAACCTTCGGCATGGTGCTGCTGCTGTCGCGCGCCGGCTTCGAGGCCGAGAACCTGGACGACTTCAAGGGGCTGAACGCGCGCAGCCCCTGGTACGCCTTCATCATGCTGCTGCTGATGTTCTCGCTCGCGGGCGTGCCGCCGACGGTCGGCTTCTATGCCAAGCTATCGGTGCTGCAACCGCTGCTCGCTGCCGGCATGACGTGGCTCGCGGTGGTGGCGGTCCTGTTCTCGCTGATCGGCGCGTTCTACTACCTGCGCATCGTCAAGCTCATGTATTTCGACGAGCCCGTCGATACCGCGCCGATCCAACCCAGCCTGGACGTGAGCGTGCTGCTCTCGGTCAACGGCCTGGCGGTGCTCGCGCTCGGCATCATGCCGAACTCGCTGATGGCCCTGTGCTACTTCTCGATTAAGGCGCTGTGAGCCGCGCGGCGGGCGTGGCTGCACCGACCGCCGCTTCCACCGTTGCCGTTTTTTGCCCGGGAATCCGTTACAAAAGTCATTTTGTTACGGCTGAAATAGGGGAGTACGAGGGGAGGTATCCGCTCGTTTTGTTACAAACTCCAAGATCGGGCGTGGCGCATTCAGCGTGGCGCAGGAGACACAATCCATGAAATTCGTCGGGCGCCTCGAGCGGGCCTGGGCAAGCAGCGGCAGCCTGCTGTGCGTGGGCCTCGACCCTGATCCGGCCAGGTTGCCGGCGCAGCTGGCGCGCACGGCGCATCCGCTATTCGAGTTCGGGCGCGCGATCGTCGATGCCACCGCAGACCTGGTATGCGCGTTCAAGCCGCAGATCGCCTATTACGCGGCAGCGCGCGCCGAAGACCAGCTCGAAATGACCATCGCCCACATCCGCCAGCGCCATCCCTCGATACCGGTGATCCTCGACGCCAAGCGCGGCGACGTGGGCAGCACCGCCGAAATGTATGCGCGCGAAGCGTTCGAGCGCTATCAGGCCGACGCGGTGACGGTGAACCCCTACCTCGGCCAGGACTCGCTCGCGCCTTTCCTCGGCTATGCGGACAAGGGCGTGATCGTGCTGTGCCGCACCTCCAATCCCGGCGCACGCGACCTGCAGGATGTCGACAGCGGCGGCAGGAAGCTGTACCAGCTCATCGCGCAGAAAGCGGCGCGCGAGTGGAACGCGAACGCCAACGTGCTGCTGGTGGTGGGAGCGACCTATCCGCAGGAACTGGGCGAGATCCGCGCCATCGTCGGCGACATGCCCATCCTCGTGCCCGGCGTCGGCGCCCAGGGCGGGGACGTGGCTGCGGTGCTCGCGCACGGCGCCACCGCCGCCGGCACCGGCCTCATCATCAGCAGTTCGCGCGCGGTGCTCTATGCCGGCAGCGGCAGCGACTACGCCGGGGCGGCGCGGGCGGCTGCGCTGACGCTGCGCGACCAGATCAACCAGTACCGCAAGCCCGGGCTATGAAGGACGCGGACCTGACCGAGCACGAAACCGGCAGCGCGACGGTATTCCGCGGCAAGCTGCTGCACGTCAAGCGCGACACGGTGCGCCTGCCCGACGGCAAGGCGGCGACGCGCGAGTACATCGAACACGGCGGCGCGGTCATGATCATCCCGGTTCTGGGCTCGGGCGAGCTGGTGATGGAGCGCCAGTTCCGCTACGTCATGCGCCGGCATTGCATCGAATTTCCGGCGGGCAAGATCGATCCGGGCGAGGAGCCGCTCGCAACGGCGCGGCGCGAGCTGCTGGAGGAGACCGGCTACGTCGCGCGCGAGTGGATCTACCTCACCACCATCCACCCGACGGTCGCCTATTCGACCGAGCGCATCCTGGTCTATCTCGCGCGCGGCCTGGAGCAGCGCGGCAGCAGGCTCGACGAGGGCGAGTTTCTCGAGGTGCTCCAACTCACGCCGGCGGCGCTGCTGGAACTGGTGCGCGCGGGCGAAATCAGCGACGTGAAGACGGTGATGGGCGCGCTGTGGCTGGAGAAGCTGCTGCGCGGCGAGTGGACTGCGGGGCCGGCGCTGCCCTAGGGGGAATCCCCTCCCGCCCAATCGCAGCGCTGCGGATGGCGACCGGGCGGCGGCGGCGGCCGCAGCGGCCATAATTTAAGACAATTGAAACGGTGATTTCCAGTACCCGCCTGGCATAGAGCCGCATCTACGTGCCAAATTAAGCAATTTAACCAATGCTGCCATGGGTGCTGCGCCAGGTCTGATTGCACTCGCGCAGTGCAACGCTCGAATAGTTCAACAATCCTTGTATAATCATCCAATGGAAAAAGCAATCGCCACTGCGGTTTTCGAGTCGCTGGCTTCCGGCATCAGGCTGGATGTGTACCGTCTGCTGGTACGCAAAGGCACCGAGGGTTTGGTCGCCGGGGAGATCGCCAGCGCGCTGGACATTCCGCCGACTAACCTCTCGTTTCATCTCAAGGCGCTTACCCAATCGTGCTTGGTGACGGTGGAGCAGGAAGGGCGATTCCTGCGCTACCGCGCAAACATGCCGCTGATGCTGGATTTGATCGGCTATCTCACCGCGGAATGCTGCGCTGGCGATCCGGCGCAGTGTGCCGATGTGGCGGCGGTCCTGTCGCGCGCGAATTGCGTCGCCCCATCCGCATCACCCACTGCGCGGAAAAAGGTTAATGCATGAACCTGCTGTTCTTGTGCACGGGCAATTCCTGCCGCTCGATCCTGGGCGAAGCCGTCTTCAATCATCTCGCGCCTGCCGGATGGAAGTCCATGAGCGCCGGCAGCCATCCGACCGGGCAGGTGCATCCGCGTTCGCTCGCCTTGCTTGCGCGCGAGGGCATAGCGACTGCGGGCCTGCACAGCAAGTCCTGGGACAATCTGCCCGCCACCCCGGATATCGTGATCACTGTCTGCGCCAGCGCCGCGGGCGAGACTTGCCCGGCCTACCCTGGGCCGGTGTTGCGCACGCACTGGGGCGTGGACGACCCGGCGCACGCCACGGGCACAGATATGGAAATCGACGCCGCATTTTTCAATGCATACCGCATCCTGCGGACGCGCATCGAAGCGTTTCTGGCGCTGCCGCTGGACCGAATCGAGTATGACCGGGCGCACCTGAAAGCGGAACTCGACCGTATAGCGGGCGAAGCGCCCGGGTTCGAACACGCCGTATGAACGCAATCCACCGTCTTGTCTTTCTTGGGGTGAGCCATGGCCGCGCAGTCTGAAGTCCTTGGCAGGCGTGCTGCCGTCGCGCCGCTGAATTTTTTCGAGCGCTATCTGACGCTGTGGGTGGCGCTGTGCATCGTCGTCGGCATCGTGCTCGGCCAGGTGTTCCCGGGTCCGGTGCAGGCG
>JAAOZY010000007.1 GCA_012274205.1 Betaproteobacteria bacterium | reverse complement strand
GATGTGGCGGGCTTGTGCAAAGCGGCCACACTGAAGGAGATTGAAGCGCAGAGCTGGTCGCTCAACCCCGGCCGCTACGTCGGCGTCGCGCCGGGCGAGGACGTCAACGATGAGGATTTCAAGGTACAGCTTGAAGCGCTGAATGAGGAACTGGAAGTTCTTAACGCACAGGCGCGTGAGTTGGAGGCGACTATCGCGACCAATATCGCGGAACTTCTGGAATTGTGATGTTGGCTGAGTGGCGTGAATGCAAACTTGGTGACCTGCTTCAAATCAAGCATGGCTTCGCTTTCCTAGGCGAGTATTTTGGCACTGTCGGGACACATGTCGTTTTAACTCCGGGCAATTTTATTGAGGACGGCGGCTTCAAAGAAAAGCGCGAGAAGGCGAAATGGTATAGCGTCCCAATTTCATCGGACTACGTATTGAACGAAGGCGACCTCATCATCGCAATGACTGAGCAGGCGGAAGGCCTGCTCGGAAGTAGTGCAATCATTCCACGAAGCGGCGTTTACCTCCACAATCAACGACTCGGCCTCGTCCAGATTCTGGACCGAACACAGACCGACCAACGCTTCGTCTACTACCTGTTCAACACCAAGCCGGTTCGGCAACAGATTCGTGGCTCAGCTAGCGGGACGAAAATTCGGCACACCGCACCATCACGAATCGCCGACGTGAAAATCTGTGTTCCGCTGCTTAACCTGCAACAACGAATAGCGGGCATCCTGTCCGCCTACGACGAACTGATCGAAAACAGCCAGCGGCGCATCAAAATATTGGAGGAGATGGCCCGCTCTTTCTACCGCGAATGGTTCGTCCACTTCCGCTTCCCCGGCCACGAAAAGCTCTCGCGCGTCGCTTCCGCCCTCGGCGATATCCCCAAAGGCTGGGAGGTGAAGAAGCTCCCGGACGTGGCGGAAGTGAACCGCGCCCAAATCAACGCCCGCAATGCGCCAGGCGAGCTTCACTACATCGACATCTCCTCCGTCAGTCCCGGTCGGATTGACACAATAACGACTTACGCCTTCGCAGACGCGCCCGGCCGTGCGCGTCGCATCGTCCAGCATGGCGACGTGCTCTGGTCCTGCGTTCGCCCCAACCGCCGCTCGCACGCGCAGGTGATGCACCCAGAACAGAACACCATCGCGTCCACCGGCTTCGCAGTGCTCACAGCGACGAAGGTTCCATCCACGTTTCTCTATCTCGCCACTACGACGGACGATTTCGTCGCCTACCTCACCAACAATGCCACCGGCGCAGCCTATCCCGCCGTTACCGCGACAACTTTCGAGAAAGCCGACCTGCTCATCCCGTCCGCGCCATTGTTGAAGAAGTTCGACGAAGCGACGATTCCGATAGCGGAGCAGATCTACACGCTTCAACGCCAAATCCAAAATCTCCGCCGCACACGCGACCTCCTGCTGCCACGCCTGCTTTCCGGGCAGATCCATCTCGCTTGAACCTGGCGCAAAGAAGCAGTGCTCCCCAGCTTGCCATCCCCGCGCCAGTGGCTTGCCCACCTGTGAATCATGGATTACAATACATCCATGATCGAGGTGCTCAAGAGCGAGACCTTTGCGCGCTGGATCGACAAGCTCAAGGATCGGCAGGCGGTGGCGCGGATCAACGCACGCATCCTGCGGCTGTCGCTGACGGGCCAATTGGGCGATGCGAAGGCCCTGCGCGGTGGCGTGAGCGAGATGCGCATCGATCACGGCCCCGGATACCGGGTGTACTTCACGCGCCGCGGCGCGACGCTCGTGCTGCTGCTGGCCGGTGGCGACAAGCGCAGCCAGGATCGCGACATCGAACTCGCGAATCGCATTGCCAGGGATTGGAAGGAACCAACATGAGCGAAAAATTTACCCGCTGGGATGCCGCGGACTCTCTCAAGACCGGCGAAGACATGGCGCTTTACCTCGACGCCTGTCTGAACGAGGACAGCGGCGACGGTCAACTGATCCGCGCCGCTCTCAACGACATCGCACGGGCTCGCGGCATGTCGCAACTGGCGCGCGACACTGGCATCACCCGCGAGGGGCTTTACCGCGCGCTGTCGGATAAAGGCAACCCGGAACTCACCACGGTACTCAAGATCATCAAAGCGCTGGGCATGCAGTTGCACGCGACGTCGTCGACCACGTCCAAACCACGGCGCGCCGCACGCAAGAAAACACCCGCAGATCGCGTCGCGGCCTGATGCAGCGCCCGGCTCGCGGCCACGGGCGTCCGACGTCCGCATTCCCCCTGCGCACGGAATCGTGACTTGAGCGCCCACGCTTACACCGAAGACCAACTCGTCGAACAGCCCGCGATAGCGCTATTCGCGGAACTGGGTTGGACGACGGTGTCAGCGATGGAGGAAGTGTTCGGCATTTCCCCTCACCCTAACCCTCGCCCAAAGGGAGAGGGAATCTTTCTGGGACGAGAAAGCAGCGGCGAGGTCTTTCTGGTGCCGCGCCTACGCGCCGCGCTGGAGCGCCTGAACCCGCGACTGCCCGCCGACGCGATCACCAGCGCCGTCGATGAACTCACGCGCGACCGCTCGGCCATGAGTCTGGCCGCAGCGAACCGTGAAGTTCACACACTGCTTCGCGACGGCGTCAAGGTCGTGGTGCCGGATCGCGAGCGCGGTGGCTTGACGGACGAGCGCGTGCAGGTGGTGAATTGGAACAACCCTGTTGCCAACGACTTCCTGCTGGTATCGCAAATGACCGTGACCGGGCAGCTCTACACCTGCCGGCCGGATCTGATCGGCTTCGTCAACGGCATGCCCTGTGTGGTGATCGAACTGAAGAAGCCGGGCGTACCGGCGCGCCAGGGCTTCGACGAAAACCTCACCAGCTACAAGCACCCGCAGAACGGCATTCCGCAGTTGTTCTGGTCGAACGCCCTGCTGATCGCCTCCAACGGCACGGACAGCCGCGTCGGCTCGCTGACCGCCGAATGGGAGCGCTTTTTCGAATGGAAGCGCATCGAACGCGAGGACGAGCCGCGCCGCGTGTCGCTGGAGGTGATGCTGCGCGGCACCTGCGCGCCTGAGCGGCTGCTGGACATCGTCGAGAACTTCACGCTGTTCTCCGAGTACAAAAGCGGCCTGGTGAAGGCGCTGGCGCAGAACCACCAATACCTAGGCGTGAACAATGCCATCGCCGCCATGCTGGAGGCGCGCAGCGCCGGCCACGGCCGCGGCGGCGTGTTCTGGCAGACGCAAGGATCAGGGAAAAGCTTTTCCATGGTGTTCTTCGCGCAGAAGATCCTGCGCAAGCTGCCGGGCAACTGGAGTTTCGTGGTGGTGACCGACCGCGTGGAGCTGGATGACCAGATCGCCAAGACCTTCGCCGCCACCGGCGCGCTCAGCGCCACCGAAGCCAAGCAATGTCACGCCCAGAGCGGTGCGGAACTGCGCACGCTGCTGGCCGGCAACCACCGCTATGTGTTCACGCTGATCCACAAGTTCCAGAGCACCGAAGTCCTGTGCGACCGCACGGACGTGGTCGTGCTCACCGACGAAGCACACCGCAGCCAATACGACACGCTGGCGATGAATATGCGCGCCGCACTGCCAAAGGCAATGTTCCTCGCCTTTACCGGCACGCCGCTGATCGTGGGCGAGGAAAGGACCAAGGAAGTATTCGGGGACTACGTCTCGATCTACGACTTCCAGCAGTCGATCGAGGACCGCGCCACGGTGCCGCTGTACTACGAGAACCGCACCCCCGAGCTGCAGCTGGTCAACCCGGACCTGAACGACGATATCTACAAACTGATCGAGCAGGCTGAGCTCGACCCGGAGCAGGAAGCGCGGCTGGAGCAGGAACTGTCGCGTCAGTACCACCTGATCACGCGCGACGAACGGCTCGACACCGTCGCTCAGGACATCGTGCGGCATTTCACCGGCCGCGGTTTTCAGGGCAAGGCCATGGTGGTGGCGATCGACAAGGCCACGGCGCTGAAGATGCACGACAAGGTGAAAAACCGCTGGAAGGCAGAACTGGCGCGGGTTTCCAAGGAATTGACCGATATGTCGCCGGCCAATCCGAAACGCGCCGAACTCGAAGCGCTGCGGCAGACGCTCGCCACCACCGACATGGCGCTGGTGGTCTCGCCCGGCCAGAACGAGATCGAGCAGATGAGGCAGCTCGGCCTCGACATCGTGCCGCATCGCAGGCGCATGAAGGCGTCGGAACCGGGACTGGACGAGAAGTTCAAGGACCCGGACGACCCGCTGCGCCTGGTGTTCCTGTGCGCCATGTGGCTGACCGGTTTCGATGCGCCGAGCTGCTCGACCATCTATCTCGACAAGCCGATGCGCAACCACACGCTGATGCAGACCATCGCACGCGCCAACCGCGTGTACCCGGGCAAGCACAGCGGCGTGATCGTGGACTACGCCAATGTGTTCGCCTCGCTGGAGCGCGCGCTGGCCATCTACGCGCTGGGCAAAGGCGGCAGCCTGCCCGTGCGCGACAAGCAGGCGCTGGTGGAGGAATTGCGCAAGGCCGTGGCCGAGGCCACGGCTTTTTGCAAGCAGCACCGCGCCGACCTGGACAAGATCGAGAACGCCAGCGCCGAGAATTTCGCGCGCGCGCAGGTGGTGGAAGATGCCGCCAACCGGCTGCTCGCCCCCGAAGCCGTAAAGCGCGACTTCATGGCCCATGCACGTCTGGTGGATGCCCTGTTCCGCGCGGTGAAGCCCGATCCGGTTGCGGTTGAATTCGCCGCACGCTGCAACTCGATCAAGGCGCTCACGGATTACATTCGCAACTGCACCGAGCCGCCGGATATATCGGAAATCATGCAGGGCATCCAAAAGCTGTTGGACGACTCGATCGGCGCGGAGCCCTTCAAGATCAAGAGCATGGCTTCGGCAAGCTACGTCATCGACCTGTCGAAGATCGACTTCGCCGCGCTGGCCAAGCGCTTCGAGAAGAAAAAGCCCAGCAGCAGCGACCTCGAACGCCTCAAGGCCGCGGTGAAGGCGCAGCTGGAGCGCATGGTGCGCCTGAACCGCACCCGCGCCGATTACCTGGAGAAATTCGAAGTGCTGATCGAGGCCTACAACAGCGGCAGCCGCAACATCGAGGAAATCTTCAAGGACCTGCTCGCTCTGACGCAGACACTGACCGAAGAAGAAGACCGCCACCTGCGCGAGAACCTGAGTGAAGAAGAACTCACCGTGTTCGATATCCTCACCCGTCCCGGCCCGGAACTCAGCGCTGAAGAGCGCGACGAGGTGAAGAAGGTTGCGCACCAATTGCTCGAACGCCTGCATGCGCTGCTGGTGCTCGATTGGCGCAAACGCTCATCGGCGCGCGCTCAAGTACGTCTTGCGATCGAAGATACGCTGGACGACGGCCTGCCGCGCACATACACGAAAGAGCTCTACAACACCAAGTGCGAAGTGCTGTTCGAGCATGTATATGAGAGCTATCAGGGCGACGGCCAGAGCGTGTACGCCGAGGCCGTCTAACCCCGGCTAACTCAGCTGGCGGGGACGACTGCAGTCGCTTCGAGTTCGATCTTGCCCGGGCTGTCGAGCAGATCCGAGACGAAGATCATGCTCATGCACGGGTAGTGTTTGCCCATCAGGCGCTTCCAGATCGCGCCCAACTGCGGACGCGCTGCAAGATAGCCGGGCTTGTCGCAGCAGAACGCGGTGATGCGGCAGATGTGCTCCGGGCGTCCGCCGGCCTCGGCCAGCACCGCGAGCACGTTCTGCAGCGCCTGATCGAATTGCGGCGCAATTTCGCTGGAATGGAATTTCTGCTGCGCATCCCAGCCTACCTGCCCGGCGATGAATACGATGCGCCCCGGCGCCACCGCGATGCCGTTGGCATAGCCGATGGCGGGCGCCCAGCCCTGCGGCGATAGCACTTCCATGTTGGCTCCCTGGTTCAGTCCGACAACACCGGCGGATCCTGATCGGCCTGCCAGTTCGCGTCGGGTTTGGGCGTGCGCTTGAGCCACTCCTCGATCAGGCGCACGTGCTCGGCCTCCTCTTCCTCCATCTCCAATGCGCCCGCACGCACCTCTTTGTCCTTGGTGGATTTCGCCAGGTGCGCGAAGAAATCGCGCGCGCGCTTTTCGTTGTGCAGGGCAATCTGCAGCGCATGGTAGGGCTGCATCAGATAATGTAGCTCGGTCGGGTCCGCGGTCTCCGGCCCTTCCATGCCTTCCCAGCGCACCTTGGCGGCGCCGACCGGCGATTGCTTCCAGCCCATCTGCTCCAGGATCTGGTCGGCGTGGCGCTGCTCGATGCGCGCGAGCTTGCGAAACAGCTCGGCCACCTCGCGATTGTTGTGCACTTCCATCGAATCGGCGAATTCGGCATAGCGCTCTGCCGCCTCCGCCTCCATCGCATAGGCATGTGCCATGAAGTCGGCCGAACTCGCCACTGCCACCGGCTTGCTCGCTGCCTTGGGTGCGGCGCGCTGCGCCGCGCGCGCAGGTTTGGCCACGGCCCGGGTTTTCTTTACCGCCGGCTTCGCGCCGGGTTTCGCGCGCGGCGTGGCCTTCCGGCTGACGCTTGTCTTGCCGCTGGTGCTCTTCTTGGCGCTCTTGTTCGTGCTCATAGTGCGAACTCCGCTTCGAGGTCAGAGGGACGTTTCTTGCCTTTGCCGACGGGCGGCTGGTAGGGCTTGCGATCGCCTTTGTACAGCACGCCGATATTCATGCCGTCGTCGGTCATCAGACGCCGCGCCGCGCGCGCCGCATCCTCGGTGGGCGTGACCGGCGCCTTGCGCACCAGCTGCTTCCATTCGCGCTGCTCCGGACGGAAGGTCACGCAGGGGCTCAGGATCTCGACAAAGGAGAAGCCGGGCGTCCTGATCGCCTCGGCGATGACCTCGGCGGTGCCGTTGGGGTCGCCGGCGAAGGCGCGCGCGACGAAATTGGCGCCCGCGGCAAGCGCGATCACCAGCGGATTAAAGGTGCGCAGGCCGGTGCCGCCCGGCGACAGCTTCGAGTCCCAGTCAGGCTCCGTGGTGGGCGAAGGCTGGCCCTTGGTCATGCCGTAGACATGGTTGTCCATGACGACGTAGGTCAGATCGACATTGCGCCGGCAGGCGTGCAGAAAATGGTTGCCGCCGATGGAGTAGCCATCGCCGTCGCCGCTCGCCACGACCACGGTGAGATCGGGCCGCGCCAGTTTGAGCCCGGCCGCGGCCGCGAGCGAACGTCCGTGCACGCCGTGAAAGCCATAGCAGGTGGTGTATGCCGGAATGCGCGACGAGCAGCCTATGCCCGACACGACGGCGACATTCTGGGGCAGCAGATTGAGCCTGGCGAAGGCCTTGGTAAATGAGGACAGCACCGAGTAGTCGCCGCAACCCGGGCACCAGATTGGCTTGTAGTCGGACTTGAACGCCTGCGCCGTGAGCGGCGCGGCAGCAACGGTGGAATTCATGAGCGGCTCCATTCGGTGATTTGCTGGTGAATCTCGGCGGGGCGCATCGGCAGCGGCCCGGGATGGCGGAAACTCCTGACTTCGCCCGGCAAGTCATACTCGGCGCGAAGATAACGATACAGCTGGCCGGTGTGGTTCTGCTCCACCACCAGCACGCGTTTCGCGCCCGCAAGCGCGGCGGCCATGCCCGCGGGCTGCGCCGGGCTCAGCAGGCGCAGCGAAACCAGGCGCGCCTTGATGCCTTCAGCCGCGGCGCGCGCAAGCGCTTCGCGCGCCGCGCCGGTGCAGGAGCCGAAGGTGACGACTGCCATTTCGCCCGCGCCCTCGATGTCGGCCCAGCGCTGGCCATAATCGTAATTCGCGAGCTTCTTTGCGCGCTTGTCCAGTTGTCTGATGTGATCGCCCGACTGGCTCGAGGGCAGGCCGCGCGCGTTGTGCTCCAGGCCGTCGGCGGTGTACGCAGTGCCGGGCGTGCCCGGAATCGCCATCGGCGATACGCCGGAATCGGTGATCGCATAGCGATTGTAGGGGTCCACCCCGGCGCTCGCCTTCAGGCGGTCGCCGACCAGGCCGATGTCGGCGGGCGGGTCCACCACCGCGCGCGTCTGCCCGAAATACTGGTCGGAGAGCACGATGGCGGGCGACTGCAATGCCTCGGCCAGATGCACCGCCCACTGCGTCGCCGCGACGCAATCGGCGATCGAGTTCGGCGCCACCACCAGGCGCGGCGCATCGCCGTGCAGACCATTGACCGCGATGTTGACGTCGCTTTGCTCGCTTTTCGCCGGAATGCCGGTCGAAGGTCCGCCGCGCATCACGTCGACGACCACAATGGGAACTTCAGCCGCGACCGCCAGCCCGAGCGCTTCGATCATCAGCGACAAGCCCGGCCCGGAGGTAGCCGTCAGCGCAGGCACGCCACCGTAGGAGGCGCCGATGATCATGTTGATCGATGCCAGTTCGTCCTCGGCCTGCACCAGGGTGCCGCCGACTTTGGGCAGCGCCGGCGCCAGCCATTCCAGCACTTCGGTCGCCGGCGTGATCGGATAGGCAGCGCAGAATCGCACGCCCCCGCGCACCGCGCCGAAACCCGCCGCCTGGTTGCCCGTGATCAGCCAGCGCGATTTCGCGTCCGCGCCGGACGCGGCGCCGGCGGCAAGCCGCGGCACCGACTGCACCTTCGCCGCCGCCGCGTATCCCGCATCCGCTGCTGCGAGGTTGGCGGCCATTTTTTCGCCCCCGCCTTTCTTCAGCGATTTTTGCAGCACCGCATGCACCGATTCCAGCGGCAATCCGCACAATCCCGCGCCCATGCCGAGCGCGATCATATTGGGCCAGCTGCCCGGAATCTCCTTGGCCATTTGCTTGAACGGCAGCGGCGCATAGCTTGCGCCGCGCGCGGCGAACACTTCGGGCGGCTCGCCCTGTTCGGGATCGCCCAGCATCACGCTCGCGGCATCGACCGGTATCTCATCGGCAAAGCGGTGAATATTCTGCCAGTCGATGCCGATCAGAACGTCGAAGCGGTCGTCCAGGCATTCGACCGGTGTGCGCGAGAAGCGCAACAGCGCCGCGGCTTCGCCGCCGCGTATCTGCGGTCCGCTCGAGCGCACCATCAGGCCGTACCACCCGGCCTTGGCGGCAACCTCGAACAGCAGGTTGCCGGCGGTCATCACGCCGGCGCCGCCGCTGCCGGTTATCGCTATCGAAATGCTGTCCTTGGTGTTCTCTTTTGGTTTTGACACGGTATGGCCTCCGTCTTGCCAGGCTCTGTGGCGATGGTTCGGTTGCTGCACGTGGTGTTGAAAATTGCCCAAAGGATACTCTCCGATGTAACGGCCCGGTCAAGCCGGATCCGGTTCCGACGGCGCATCCTGCCTTTCTCCCGGCCCGAAACGGCTTAGTCAGCGCCGAACCGGGCTTTTTCAAAGCGCTTGAAATTTGCACTTGACTTCTAAATACGCATTCTAGTACCATAATACGTAAATAAGCATCAAAAAGTCAAGCCGCAGCTGAACACCGGTGCAAACTATAGCTGCGGCCACGCAAATTGGAGCCTGGCACATGAGCACAATCGCACACCGCTGGATGATGACGGCGCCCAAGACCGCCATGCTCGAATCCGCGTTTGATCCGTTTCCGCCGCAGCCCGCCGAGGTCGTGGTCGAGATCGCCGGCTGCGGCGTCTGCCACACCGACCTCGGCTATTTCTATGACGGCGTGCGCACCAACCATGCCCTGCCCCTTACGCTAGGCCACGAGATCAGCGGGCGCGTCGTCGCCGCCGGCAGCGGCGCCGAGGGCTGGATAGGCAAGTCGGTCATCATCCCCGCAGTGATCCCCTGCGGCGAATGCGAGCTGTGCAAGCGCGGGCGCGCCGCCATCTGCCGCGCGCAGAAGATGCCGGGCAACGACATTCAGGGCGGCTTCGCCAGCCACATCGCCGTGCCTGCGCGCGGACTGTGTCCAGTGGACGAGACGCGCCTCGCCGCTGCGGGCCTCGATCTTGCGGAAGTTTCGGTGGTCGCCGATGCCGTGACCACGCCCTATCAGGCGGTGCATCGCGCCGGCGTCACCCCCGGCAGCCTCGCCATCGTCATTGGCGCGGGCGGCGTAGGCGGCTATTGCGTGCAGGTGGCCAACGCCTTCGGCGCGAAAGTCGTGGCCATCGACGTTGATCCGGCCAAGCTCGCCGCAATCGCCGGCAGGGGCGCCGCGCTCACGCTGAATCCGAAAGAGCTCGACCCCAAGGCGCTGAAGGGCGCGATCGCCAAATTCGCCAAGGAAAGCGGCCTGCGCGCGACCGAATGGTTCATTTTCGAGTGCTCCGGCAGCGCCGCCGGCCAGCTCACCGCCTACGGCCTGCTGGTGCACGGCGCCACGCTCAGCGTGGTCGGCTTCACCATGGACAAGGTGGAGATCCGGCTGTCCAACCTGATGGCATTCGATGCGCGCGCCATCGGCAACTGGGGCTGCACGCCGGAGCACTACCCGGCCGCGCTCGAACTCGTGCTCGCCAGCAAGGTGAAGGTCAAGCCCTTCGTCGAAACGCATCCGCTGGCAGACATCAACCGCGTATTCGAGGCGACGCATAGCCGCGAGATCAAGCGCCGCGCCGTCCTGGTTCCGTAACTGTTCCGCAACTTTTTGGAGATCTGTACATGAGCACTGCTGCAGCGTCCGGCGCGACACGCGAATTCAAGAACCACGAGCTAGACGAGGACTACGCCCGCCCCGGCGTGCGCTACGAGAAGCGCCCCGCCAGGACGCCGGACGGCAAGGAGGTGGCCGGACTGTACAACGCCTGGATCACGCTGGACAACCCGACGCAGTTCAACTCCTACACCACCGACATGGTCAAAGGCGTGATCCTCGCGTTCCGTGCCGCATCCAATGCGCGCGACGTCAACTGCGTGGTGTTCACCGGCGCCGGCGACAAGGCGTTCTGCACCGGCGGCAACACCAAGGAATACGCCGAGTACTACGCCGGCCACCCGCAGGAATACCGCGCCTACATGCGCCTGTTCAACGACATGGTGTCGGCGATCCTCGCCTGCGACAAGCCGGTGATCTGCCGCGTCAACGGCATGCGCATCGGCGGCGGCCAGGAAATCGGCATGGCCTGCGACTTTTCCGTGGCGCAGGACCTGGCGCGCTTCGGCCAGGCCGGCCCCAAGCACGGCTCCGCCCCGATCGGCGGCGCCACCGACTTTCTGCCCGTGGTGATCGGCGCCGAGCGTGCCATGGCCGCCTGCGTGCTGTGCGAGCCGTTCTCCGCGCACAAGGCCTACTACATGGGCGTGATCACCGACGTGGTGCCGGCGCTCAAGGTGGACGGCAAATTCGTCGCCAATCCGATGGTGGAGACGAAGCAGATGACCGACGAATTCGGCAAGCTGGTATTCGGCGAGTTCAAGACCGGCGACGCGGCGAAGCAGGCCAAGACGGTCATGGCGAGCGGCAAAGTCGACTTGTCGCTGCTCGACGCCAAGGTCGAGGAACTGTGCGCCAAGATGCTGCTCACCTTCCCCGACTGCACCACCAAGACCATCGAGGAATTGCGCAAGCCCAAGCTCATCGCCTGGAACGCGAACAAGGAAAACTCGCGCGCCTGGCTCGCGCTCAACATGATGACCGAGGCGCGCGCGGGCTTCGTTGCCTTCAACGAAGGCACCAAGGAAGACCGCGAAGTCGACTTCATCGGCCTGCGCCAGCGGCTCGCACGCGGCGAAGGCTGGGGCGACGCGCTGCACAACGCGATCCAGCCGAAGAACAAGCACAAGGGCTGATGCCGTGGCTGCCGCCTCGCCAATCAACGACGGACCGCTGAAAGTCTGGACCGAGCGCGAGGGCGCGCTGCTGCGCCTGCGCCTGGCGCGGCCCAAGGCCTG
>JAAOZY010000318.1 GCA_012274205.1 Betaproteobacteria bacterium | reverse complement strand
GCTCCACCGACTCGCGCTCGCCGGAGAGCAGCTGACGCATGGATTCGGCGACCTGTTCCCGGTCCGGCTCGACAATCAGATCTAAGATTGCCATGCCGGTCAATTCCTCGACGGCATGGCCGAGGATCTCCCCCGCGCGGCGGTTGGCGTAGCTCAGCCTGCCATCGTCGATCGTGAACACGGCGGCGACGTTCTGATCGAGCATGGCGCGGTAATGCTCCTCGCTCTGGCGCAAGGCCTGTTCCGCGAGTTGGCGCGCCGCTTCGCGCTGGAAATTGTCGAGCGCGAAAGACACATCGCCCGCCATTTCCTCGATCAATGCGCGCGTAGCGGGATCGAATGCGCCGGGCTCGGCCGCGTACAGGGTGAGCGCGCCCACTAACGCGCCGCCGCGGCGCAATGGCAGCACCGCCACCGAACGCAGGCCGAATTCGGCTGCCGCAGCGTGCCATGGTGCGCTGACGGGATCGTCGAGAAAGTTCTGGCAGTAGTAGGGCTGGCCCTGGCGCAGGGCGAGCGCCAGCGGCCCCCGCCCCTCGGGCAGATCCGGATCAGTGCTGATGCTGACCCGGGCCACATAGTCGCTGGCCCTGCCGGCTACGGCCGCGGGCAGCACCCGCTTGCTGGCTGCGTCGATCAGGCCCACCCATGCGCAGGCGTAGCCGCCATATTCGACCGCGATGCTGCAGATGCGCGGGTACAGTCGGCTTTCATCCCGCAGCCGCACGATGAGCTGGTTGGTTTCGCTCAGGGTCGCGTAGGCACGATTCTGGCGACGGATCTGTGCGTCGGCGGCATGGCGCTCGCTGATGTCGCGCACGAAGCTCTGCCGGTAGCGCTTGCCCTCGATGTCCAGCGTCTGCGCGCTGATTTCCACCGGGAACGTGCTGCCGTTCTTGCGCCGCTGCTCGGTTTCGAACAGCACGCCCTCCGGGCCGCGCGCGTCGTGCCAGTTGCGCTCGATCTCTGCGTGCGCGGCCGGCGTGCGCAAATCGCGGATATTCATGCGCCGCAGTTCCTCTGCGCTGTAGCCGTAGGCTGCGCTCGCGGCATCGTTTGCCTCGATGATGTCGCCCGACGGTCCGATCAGCAGGATGATGTCGCGCGCAAGCTTGAACAGCTGCTCGATGTGGCGCGTCAGCGCCGCCCGCTCCTCGCGCTGGCGCTCGAGCGCATCGAGCATGCGGTTGAACTGTTGCGCCACTTGCACGATCTCGGTCGGGCCGGATACGCCGGCACGCGCGGCACTGTTGCCCGCCGCGACCTTTTCTGCAACCCCGGCCAGCTCGCGAATCGGGCGAATGATGGCGAGGCTGATCTGCCGCGCCAGCGCCAGCACCAGCACCAGAGCGACAAGGCCGACGACGATGCTGCGCCGGAGCGCGGCATGATAGTCGGCGAATGCCTCGTCCTCGGGCAGGCCGGCGAACACACGCCAGCCGGTGCGCGGCATGGTGACCACGGCAAAAATGCGCGCCATGTCGCTCACATCGCGCGTAGTGACGAAGCCCTCGCGCATGCCTCGCACAACGGCCGCCTGCACCGCGGGCAGCGGCTTGCCGATCCAGGCGGCGGGATCGACCGAGCGCAGCAGAAACCGGTCTGCACGATCGAATACCGGCACCATCGCGTCCCTCGGTATTCTGCTCATCACCCGCTGATTGAGCGCTGCCAGGTCCACCGAAAGGTTGACGAAGCCGGAGCGCCTGCCGTCGTCGCCGCGCACCGGGTAGGTCAGCACCGTTACCCAGCGGCCGCTCAAGGTTCCCAGGAATGCGTCGCTGGCGGCAAAGGTTTCGCTGCGCAGGCCCTGCTCTACCCAGGGAAATTTCAGCGCCGCCGCGGGCGGTGTCGGATTGGTCCGGTGCGAGTAGATATTGTTCGCGTGCAGGTCGCGCACGCCGAGATTGGCGAGCTGCGGACGGTTGCGCATGAACTGATCCGGGTCGAAACGCGGCGCGCGCACCGGTGGATCGCCGCGGAATTCCGCAGCCACGATGCCGAGCGCTTCCTCATTGTCGCGCAGCACCAGATCGATGTGATCGGCGACGTCGTCCGCTAACAGCGTCACCCTGGCGTAAGCGGCCGCGCGCGCCTGCTGCGCATCCTTGGCGACGTGCCACGCGACAAACGCGGTGCATAGCGACAGGACGATCAGCACCAGCAGCAGCAATTGGGTGCGGATGGAAAGGCGCCGGAGGAAGGAAAGCGATACCACTAAATTAGCGTAGCTCCTTCAAGCTAGTATAGCGAGCTGGATCGGACCGGCAAGCCGCTTTCGGGAAAAGTGCACACAGTGACTTAAGAAAAAAGACCACGGCCTAAGCAGGGTTGACGCGGATCAAGCCGGAACGATGCTTGCGGTAATGTCGCTTGGCGCGACAGAATCTGCGCAGCCTGATCTGCAGCCGCGCGCGCCGCCGCTACAACATCTCGCCGCGCAGCCGCCGCGCCATTGCGCGCGCGTAGTACGCCGGCGCGAGCCGGCTCAGCCACCAGGCGAGTTTCGACGTCCGCCCCGGCAGCAGCAGGCGCCGGCCGCGCTGCGCGGCACGCAGCACCTGCAGCGCGATGTCCCCGGGCTGCGCGCGTTCGCCGACGATCTGCTGCGCGTGGCGCGCCGCGGCACCGTCGCCGCCGAGCGCGTTCCTGTCGATGCCGGTGGCGATGAACGCGGGGCAGACCATGAGCACGTCCACCCCGTCATCGGCGAGTTCGCAGCGCAGACTGTCGAAAAAGCCGTGCAGCGCATGCTTCGCCGCGGCGTAACCGGTGCGCGCGATCAAGGGGGCGAAGCCGGCAACGCTGGAAATCACGATGATCAACCCGTGCGCGGCGAGCAGCGCATCGAGCGCCGCGCGCGTGCTATTGACCGCGCCGAAAAAATCCACCTCCATCACGCGCCGGGTCACCCCCGGATCGGTGCGCCGCCAGGCGCTGCGATGGCTGATGCCGGCATTGTTGACGAGGACGTCGACGCGTCCCCAGGAGGTGATCACCGCCGCCAATGCCCGCTCACAGGCGGCGGAGTCGGTCACATCGCAGACGATGGCCAGCGCCTGGCGGTCCCGGCTGCGCAGTTCGGCTGCCAGCGCCTCGGCCCCGGCCGCATCGCGGTCGAGCGCCGCAATGCGCGCACCGGCTGCGGCGAATGCGAATGCCAAGGCCCGACCGAGGCCGCCCGCGGCGCCGGTGATCACCACGACCGTGCCGGTGAAATCGCGCCGCTTCATGAGTCGCTGCGCCGCGCGCGCGCCGCGAGGTAGAACTCGAACACCTCGGCCGAAGTTTTTTTCGGCACGTAGCCAAACTCGTTCTTCAGCCGGTGATTCGCGAGCACCGGCCGGTAGCGCAGGAAGTTCACCTGCTCCGGCCCGTACTGGGTCAACCCGAGCGGCTTGAGCAGCGCCAGCGCCGAGCGCAGCAGCCATGCCGGCAACACCACGCAGCGCTTGTCCAGGCGCGCCGCGATCTCCTGTATGCGCAGGGCACCGTCGCCGGCAAGATTGTAGATGCCGCAGCGATCAGAGTATACGGCCTCGATCATGCAGCCGACCACGTCGCGGTCCCAGATGAACACGAACGGACTGTCCGAGCCGCGGATCGCGATCAGCCGCGGCTTGTCGAACAGGTCGGTGATCTGGTTCTTCACCGTTTCGCCGAGTATGGTGCCGATGCGAAACACCACCTGCGCCAGCTCCGGCGCCTCCACCCGGTATCGCGCCAGCATTTCCTCGACCAGGCGCTTGTGCCAGGAATAGGCGAATTCCTGGTTGCCGCGGATCGGCTGATCCTCGCTGATCCAGGCCGGATTGTCAGCGTGATAGCCGTAGGCCGCGCCGCTGGAGGACACGACGATTTTCCTCACGCCCGCGGCGACGCAGGCCTTGAGCAAATTTTCCGTCCCGAGCACATCCACCGAGTACTCGAACTCGCGCTTGCTGTCCCGGTCCGGCGTGACAATGGATGCGAGGTGCACCACGGTATCGATCGCGTGGCGCGCCAGCATCGCCTCCAGCCCGGGGGCGCGGATATCGGCCGTCTCGTAGGCGACGCCTTGCAGGCGTCTCTCGGGCGACAGCTCGCGCACATCCATCGCCACCAGCGCGGCGGGCCGGCGCGCTGCATCCCCGGCGAGCGCCGCGATCAGCTGGCTGCCGAGGTAGCCGGCCGCGCCGGTCACGAGCACGCGCGGGGCAGCCACTATTTCCCCTTCGGCTCCTGGTGCATGTCCTTGAAGTGGATCAGGCCCGGCGCCCACATGTGTTTCACCGGGTTCACATCGACGTGGATCACGGCGCAGCGGCCGCTCGCGCGGCAGCGCTCCAGCGCGGGCCTGAGTTGTTTCGGGTCGGACACGCGCTCGCCGTGCGCACCCATCGACACCGCCAGCTTGTCGAACTCGATTTCGCCCAGATCGGTACCGATGTTTTCACCCGCATCGAGATGTTTCTTCAACATGGTCTTCACCGGGCGCAGGCTGAACGACTGGTTGATCTTCACCATGCCCCAGGCCTTGTCGCACAGCACCAGGTAGATTACCTTGAGCCGGTTGCGCACCGCGGTCTCGATTTCCTGCGGATGGAAACCCATGGCGCCGTCGCCGATGATGCACACCACCTCGCGCCCGGGAAGCGCCACTGCGGCCCCCAGCGCCTGCGCCACGCCCGCGCCGAGCATGCCGAACTTGAACGTCGACAACAGCGTATTCGGCACCCGCATCTGGTGATAGAAGCTGGCCCAGATGGTGGTATTGCCGCCGTCGGCGACGAGGATCGCGTCGTCGGCAAAGAACTCGCGGCACGCGCTCGCCACATGTGCCGAATTCATCGGCGCCGAAAGGTCCGCGAGCGCCCGGTCCCAGCCCGCGCGGTCGCGCCGCTTGGTCTCGTTGTAACGCGTGATGTTCTTCTGCCGCGCTTCGCTGCGGATTTCCCCTTTCCTCGCCTCCAGCCGCAACGCGAGGGCGCCGAGGAACAACCTGGCGTCGCCGAGGATCGCAATGTCCGCGGGCTTGTTCATGCCCAGCATTTCGCCATCGGCATCGACCTGGATCATTTTCTGTTTCGACGGGTGACTCCAGTACGGCGCCTTGCCCCACCAGTCGGTCTCGCCCAGGCGCGTGCCCAGCGCGAGCACCACGTCGGCGTCGTTGCGCGCCTGGTTGTTCAGCTTGATGTGTATCATCGGCAGCGACAGCTCGGAAGTCTCGGGCAGCACGCCGCGCGCCGACCAGCTGGTGGTCACCGGCGCGCACAGCAACTCCGCCACCTGGCGCAGTTCGGCATACGCAGCCGCATGGATGACCCCGCTGCCGGCATGAATCAAGGGCTGCCCGGCGGCGATCAGCATGTCGGCGGCGCGCTCGATCAAGTCCGCGGCGGGCACGGTGGCGGCGGTGCGGCGGTACTGGTGCGGCGCCCAGAACGCGGGGTCCGCCTTGAACTTGGTATTCATGATGTTCTCGGGCACGTCGATGTGCACCACGCCGGGGCGGCCCTCCCAGGAT
>JAAOZY010000317.1 GCA_012274205.1 Betaproteobacteria bacterium | reverse complement strand
CCCCAGGGCTCCAGCCACCTACCCGCGGACTCAGCGAGCAGCATCATAGTCCGCCTATTTGGTGTTGCTCCGGGTGGAGGTTGCCGCGTTTCACCCGCCGCACCTTCTTGCGAAAGCGCGGCGACTCGTCTCTGTGGCCCTGTTCCTCGTCTTCGCCGAAGGCAAGCCTTCGACTATTACGTACGGCCGTTAGCCGTCACCCTGCTCTGTGGAGCCCGGACTTTCCTCTCCGCGCCCGAGGGCGCGCAGCGACCGTCTGGCCGGCTTCACGGGGGAATTTTAACACTTGCGCCCGCATCTCCCTCGGCGCTGGCGCAGCGGCCGGTCTTCGCCGCAAATCGCCTTCACTGCACCGCGTCGATGCCGACGACGCTGGCGTCCCTGGCGCCATGCCCCGCTGCGATGAGCTGATCCATCCTCGCCGCGATGGCGGGCAATACGGCCAGCGGCCGCCCGCCGGCGGTTTCGAGCATCAGGCGCACATCCTTGCGCGCCATGCTCAGCTCGAAACTCGCGGTAAATTTGCCTTTTGCCATGTTCAGCCCGCGGGTCGCGATCATCGCGTTGACGTCGAACAGGCCGAGCAGCTTGATCGCATCCTCGCCGGCGACGCCGCTCGCCTTGGCCAGGGTAAGCACGTCGGCCATGGTCGAGGACATGCCGATGATCATCGCATTGCCCAACAGCTTGTTGACCGCGGCGAGGTCGGCGCGCTCGCCGAGGTATTCGAGCCGCCCGGTCATCCGGGCGAGATCCGCCTTGACGCTTTCGAACAGCGCTTTCGGCCCCGCCGCCAGCATCGAACCCTGCGCGCTGCGCGCGCCCTGCGGCATCATGAATACCGGGCAATGCAGGTATTTCAGCCCTTGCGCAGCGAGCTGTTTGGCGCGTTCTGCGGTCAGCGCCGGCAGGGTCGTAGTGTGATCGATCAGTATCGCATCGGCGGCGAGCCCCGGGCGCGCCGCTGCGATCACTTCTTCGACCACCGCGTCATCCTTGAGCACGAGATGCACCCTGCTTGCACCTTTGACCGCTTCGGCCGGCGTCGCGGCCGCCTTGACGCCGAACTGAGCCAAAGCGAGAAGCTTGTCGGAAGAGCGGTTCCACGCCACGACCGTATCACCGCGCTTGGCGCAGGCTTCCGCAAATGCGCCGCCTAGCAGGCCGGTACCGAGAATTGCAATATTTGCCATGGTTGTCATCCTGAATGGTTGTGCGTCCCGCGGGACGCTGCCGGGTTGCGGCTGAAAAAATCCAATCCGAGCACGCATTGTAAGCCCGCACGCCGGGCGCGCGCGCTCACGCTTTGTTCAGCGCCGCGTATTCCCATGCCAGCACGAGCAGCAGTATCGACGTGGTCGCGATGCCCAGGCCGAGCGCCGACAGCCAGTGCAGCACCGCCACGGGAATCAAGGCCAGCAACAGCAGCAGGCCCAGGCTGTGCGACAAGGGCGGCCAGCGGCGCTCATACACTACCCACTTGAACAGCATGGTGCCGATGAGGAACAGCGCGGGGCCCAGCAGAATCACCGTGATCGCGGCGGGGCTCGCGTGCGCGGGACGGGCCAGGATCTCCTCATCGGCGACGGCGCAGACGATGATGCCGGCGACGATCAGCAGGTGGATGGCGGTATACGCCGCGCGCGCCTTTTCTCCCGGGTTGTTCGAATTGCTGATCACCTGGGCCGCATGCTCGGCGCCGCGGTCGAAATAGATCCACCACAGGGCGAGGCTGCCGATCGCGGCGGCGCCAAATGCCCAGAGCGTGCTCGCGCTCCAGGGAACCTGCGAAAACGTGGCGCCGGTGATGAGCAGCGATTCGCCCAAGGCGATGATCACGAACAGGCCGCAGCGTTCGGCGACGTGCCTGCCGTCGATGTCCCAGTCGCTCACATCGGATTTGCCCATGCCCGGCACCCAGAAATTGACCCAGGGCGCGATGAAGCCCAGCGCAATGGCCGCGCTCCAGCACGCCAGGCGCGCCTCCGGCCCGGCCCCGCCACCGGCCAGCCAGATCGCCCCCCTGAACAATTCCCAGGCAAGAATGCGCCGCGCATTGCGCGCCAGATTCGCGCGCTCATGCCGCAGCGCCCAGCAAAGAAAGCCCGAGCGCGCCACCTGCATGGTCACGTAGGCGCCGGCGAAGGCCCAGCCAGTTTCCGCGAATGCCTTCGGAATGCTCGCCGACATCAGCAGCCCGACCAGCATCATCGCGAACAGGAACAGGCGCACCGGAACACGGTCCGGGTCGAGCCAGTTCGTAACCCACGCGGTGTACAGCCACACCCCCCACACCGCGATCAGCAGGACGCCCACCTGCGAGGCCTTATGCCAGCTGAGCTCGGCCAGCAGCGTGTGCGAGAGCTGCGTGACCGCGAACACGAACACGAGGTCGAACAGCAGTTCGACCATGGTGACTTTAGCGCCGTCGCGGGCGTCCTTAGGGCGAAGGTATGAGCGGCGTTTATTCATCGAGTGCCTGCGCGCGCCGCCAGCCGTCCCCGGGAACAACGCTACTTGTTCCTGCCCTTGCGCTTGCCGGAACCAGGTTTCGGCTCCGCCGCAAGCCGCTCCTGCGGCTTTTCGCGCTCGCGTGCACGCCCCGGGCGAAACTGCTGCGTGTCTTCGTAGTAGCGCTCCGATTCGTTGTCCGCGGCCCAACCGGGCACACCCAGTATCGGCAGCGGCGCATACTCGTCGGTCGCGCCGAAGGAGCGCAGTTCGGCGAACGCGCGCGCGAGCTGGGCATCGAGCGCGGCAAGCTGCTGCGGCAGCGGCCGCTCCAGTTCCTTCGCCCCGATGTCGATGATGACGCTCTTGCCGGTGATGCCCTTGTAGGGCGCAAGCGCCTTCTCGTACAGCGCATGGCCGAACAGGTGGAAGCGCATGTCGCGCAGCACGTCCTCGCGCCGGTTCCAGAACAGATCCTTCCACTGGAAGCCGGTCAGCAACTGCGCCAGGCCGGTGTCGCTCGAAGCGACGATCACGCCCGACTCGTCGAACAGGGTCAGGGCGTCGCGCACCGGCCCGCGCGCCTCGCCGCCTTCGCGCGCCTGCATTTCACGGTAGTGGTGGCGGTTGATCGCGGCCTTGGTCCGCGGAAAGCTGATCCACACCAGCGCGTTGAACAGGTCGTGCCAGTTGCGATTGCGCGTCAGCACCTTGCCGTAGGCGAACACGCGTTTCTCGTAGGGTTCGCCGGTTTTCGCCTCCTGCGGCACGAATTCGAGCGGCTCGCCGCCGCCGCTCACCACCTCGCGCTCCTCGCACAGGCGGTTCAGCTCGGCCAGTGTGGGAAAGTGGTCCTCCGGCAGGCGCTCGATCAGCGGCGCCAGCGTGGCGAACATCGGCGACGCCAGCAATTGCCAGCGGTCCCAGTCCGGTTCGGTCGTAGTGGCCATGGCGGGCTACTGCAGGCGCCAGCTGAGCGGCTCGCCGGCGCGCAGCGGCACCAGCTCCTCATTGCCCAGCGCGAACGCGGATTGCACCTGCCAGCGCTCGCGCCGCAAGGTGATGGTTTCGGTGTTGCGCGGCAGGCGATAGAAATCGGCGCCGTGGAAGCTGGCGAAGGCCTCCAGCCGGCCGAGCGCACCGGCCGCCTCGAACGCCTCGGCGTAGAGCTCGATCGCCGCATGCGCAGTGTAAATGCCCGCATGCCCGCAGCTCGCTTCCTTGTCGCGGCGCGCGTGCGGCGCGCTGTCCGTGCCGAGGAAGAACTTGGGGCTGCCGCCGGTCGCCGCCTGCAGCAGCGCGCGCCGGTGCGTCTCGCGCTTGAGCAGCGGCAGGCAGTAGTGGTGCGGGCGCAGGCCGCCGGCGAACATCGCGTTGCGGTTCAGCAGCAAGTGATGCGCGGTGATCGTGGCGGCCACATTCGCCGGCGCCCCGGCGACGTACTGCGTCGCCTCGCGCGTGGTGACGTGTTCCAATACCAGCCGCAGCCCGGGGAAACGCCGCGTGATCTGCGGCAGCACCGTGTCGACGAACACCCGTTCGCGGTCGAACACATCCACCTCGGCGTCGGTCACTTCCCCGTGCAGCAGCAGCGGCAGCTCCGCCTTTTCCATCGCTTCCAGCGCCGGGAAGCAGCGCTCGAGCTGCGTCACGCCCGAAGCGGAATTGGTGGTGGCACCGGCAGGATAGTATTTGACCGCGTGCACCACGCCGCTCGCCCTGGCCAGCGCGATCTCGGCGGGGGCGGTATTGTCGGTCAGGTACAGCGTCATCAGCGGCCCGAAGCGCGAACCCCCGGGCAGCGCCGCGAGGATGCGTTCGCGGTAGGCCAGCGCCAGCGCCACCGTAGTCACCGGCGGGCGCAGGTTCGGCATGACGATGGCGCGCGCGAATTGCCTGGCACTGTGCGGCAGCACCGCGGCGAGCGCCGCGCCGTCGCGCAAATGCAAGTGCCAGTCGTCCGGGCGGGCGAGTGTGAGGGTCTGGGCGGCGGAAGTCTGCATGGCAGGCGCGATTATACCCGCCGACAGACCCGGACTCGCGCGGCCGGCGCCGGATACGGGCATAGCCACAGGTATAATCGGCCTTGTTCCGCCACAGGCGATTGCCGATGAATTCCCGCAGCAGCGCGCAAGATTCGAACTGGACGCTGGTGTTCGTGAGCTGGCTGATTGCCTGCGTCTCCACCCTCGGCAGCCTTTTCTTCAGCGAAGTCATGGGCTTTGCGCCCTGCGTGCTGTGCTGGTACCAGCGCATCTGCATGTATCCGCTGGTGCTGATGCTGCCGGCGGCGCTGTTCCCGTTCGACCGCAGCGTGGTGCGCTATGCGCTTCCGCTGTCCCTGCTCGGCGCCCTGATCGCGATATTCCACCTGCTGCTGGTCGCCGGATACATTCCCGAAAGCATCAAACCCTGCGTCCAGGGAATCCCCTGCAGCGAGGTGCAGATCGAATGGTTTGGATTTGTCACCATTCCGCTGCTGTCCGGACTGTCATTCCTTGCAATTTCGGCACTGCTGTTTCTGGTCCATCGAAGGAGTTCAAAGTGAAACAGAAATCTCTCGTGATTGTTTCGGCAGTGTTTCTGCTGATCGCCTTCGTCGCCGGCGCGATGTATTACCAAAGCCGGAAAGCCGCTGCCGGAGCCGAAGCCTACCAGCGCGACCGGTCGACCTTCGTGCGCGACTATTCCCCCACGCGCGGCAACCCGGCGGCAAAGGTGGAGATCGCCGAATTCTTCGATCCCGCCTGCGATACCTGCAAGGAGTTCGCTCCCATGGTGAAGCAGCTGATGGACGCCCATCCCGACAAGATCCGCCTGATCGCCCGCTATTCCCCGTTTCACCCCAACTCCGACCAGGTAGTGAAAATGCTCGCGGCGGCGCAGATGCAGGGTAAGTTCTGGGAAACCCTGGATGCGGTGTTTGCCGCCCAGTCCCTATGGGCGCCGCAGCACCGGCCCCAGCCCGAACTGGTATGGAACTACATCGGCGGCGTGGGCCTGGACATACGCCGGCTCAGGCATGACATGGAGTCGCCCGAGATCGACAAGATGATCGAACAGGACCTCGCCGACGGGAAGAAGCTGAACGTGAAGGCGACGCCGGAGTTCTTCGTCAACGGCAAGCCCCTGCCCAGCTTCGGCTACGAGCAACTGAAGACCCTGGTGGAAGACGCCGTCAGTAGCGTGTATTAGTGGGAAAACGTGCCGCTTAGAGTTCGTTTCAAAATGAGGGGACAAGTCCCCTCATACTTCCCTATATTGGTTGTTGCAAAATTCATTTTGCAACAGGTTCTTACTGCGCCAGGCGGCCGCTGCGGCGCAGGCAGCTTTCGACCGAGGAGAGCAAATCGTCCTGCGTCACCGGCTTGGCGAGAAAATCCGCGGCGCCCAGGGCCATCGCCTTGGCCAGCACATCGTTATCCCTGCTGCCGGTCAGCAATATCACCGGGATCGACGCTGTCGCCGCGTCCTGCTTGAGCAGCGCCAGCAGGTCGAAGCCGTTGAGGAACGGCATGTTGAGATCGGACAGGATCAGGTCCGGCGGCTGCGCCAGCAGCGCCTTGCCACCATCGACCCCGTCCTCCGCAACCCGCACCTCGTAGCCTGCCTGCGTCAGATGCATGCGCAGCAGGAAACGGAAATATTCGTCGTCTTCGATTACGAGTATGCGGTTTTTATTCTTTTGATCCATGATTGTCGCGCGTTGATGCTTGGTTTCCTGCGCCCGGCGCGTCGCACCCGGCCTAGCGGCGCATGATCAGGCCAAGCCGGGTCGAAGGAAATGGGCCGGACGACACGGGCTATTCAGTCCAGCGCCTCATGCGACGGCGAAAAAACTGAAACTGTTGCCCAAGCGCTTGGCCTTGTACATGGCGGAATCCGCCGCCTTGAACAGGCAATCCAGGTCCGCACCATCGCGCGGATAGACGGCAATGCCGACGCTCGCCCCGATTTCTATTACATCGCTCCCGGATTCGCCCAGCGCAAAGCTCGCGCGTATCGCGTCGATGACCTTGTTGGCGACGAGGGTCGCATCCTCGGCGGCCGCGATCCTGGGCAGGATGATCGCGAACTCGTCGCCGCCGACGCGCGCGACCGTATCGGATTCGCGCACCTGCGCCTGAATGCGGTCCGCCGCAGCTTTGAGCACTGCGTCGCCGGCATCGTGCCCGCGCGTGTCGTTCACCGACTTGAACCGGTCCAGGTCGAGATAGAGCAGCGCGAGTTCGTTGCGGTTACGCTGCGCCAGGTTGATTGCCTGGCTCAGGCGGTCGTAGAAGAGCGCGCGGTTCGGCAGCGCGGTAAGGCTGTCGTAATTGGCCAGGTGGCGGATGCGCTCCTCGAACTGCTTGCGTTCGGTAACATCCCTGACGATGCAGATGGTGTGCCATTTCTGGCCTATGTTCACCCCGGAAATGGAGTGTTCGGTGACGATCTCGGTCCCGTCCTTGCGCATCCCGGCCAGTTCCAGCGTCTTGCCGATGACGTTGCTGCCGGCTGCGCCACCGGCGACGTCCAGTCTTTTCTCGAAATCGGCGCGATAGGGCTCGGGAACGATCAGCTCGTGCAGCTTCCTGCCGCGCGCCTCGCCCCCGGAATAGCCGAATATCCGCTGCGCCGCCTCGTTCCAGAAGGCGATGCTGCCCTTTTG
>JAAOZY010000316.1 GCA_012274205.1 Betaproteobacteria bacterium | reverse complement strand
GTCGCGCAGCGGGCGCCCGAGGCGGTCGCGCGCCGGCCCCGCGGATGGCGCGACAAGCGGCGGCAACGGCTTGTGCCGCCCGGCGTCGACCAGTGCGATAACCCTTTCTGTCATGTGGCTTATTTCATTCGAAGCGGATGTTTACATCATAGCAGAGCGACCGCGACGCTAGTATAGTCGGGTCCATGAAGCATCCTGGTTTTCAGATTGCGGTAATCATGGAACGGCGCGCGCTCGCCAACCGCTGGCAGACGCATTCCTGGGAAGCGATAGGCATCGTGCCGGATCCGGGCGACGCCGCAACGGCGCGCCTGTTGCTGCAGGACGCGGCGCGCGCGCAATGGCTGCACGGCGGCTTCGAGCTGGAGCTGCATCGGGACGAGGCCGAGAATTACTATCTCAACCTGTCGGCGGAGCGGCCCTGCGTATTCATCACCTGGCGCATGGAGGAGGACATGGCCGTTCCGAAATTCGCCACTGTCAGCTACGGCGAGGCGGCGCGCTTCATGGACGCGAGCGAACAGGTGGACACGGTGCCCATGCCGCGCGACATGTGCGACTGGCTAGGAGAATTCGTCAACCTGCACTACAAGCCCGAGCCGAAGAAGCGCAGCCGTCCGCCTTCGTTCAAGGGCGCGAAACGCGATTAGACGGCAGGGCGATGGAAGACAAACCCCTCGACGAACCGTTTCTGTCGCGCTGGTCCAGGCGCAAGCTCGCGGCCAAGGATGAGGCGCCGGCGGCCGCCGAGCCAACTACCGACCCGTCACCCGCACCAGCTGCGGCTGCGTCGGCGGCCGGAACGCCGCCCCGGGAGGCGGTGAGCGCCGAGGCGGCGCCGATCTACAGCCCCGAGTACCAGCAATTCTTCGACCCGCGCGTGGAGGAGAAGTTGCGCCGCGCGGCGCTGAAAAAAGTGTTCAGCGAACCGCAGTTCAACGTAATGGACGGACTGGACATTTACATCGACGATTACTCCAAGCCCGATCCGATTCCGGATGCGATGCTGCGCCAACTGAACCAGGCGAAGAGCCTGTTCCTGTTCGAGGAGGAGAAGCAGGACGCGGATGCGGGCGTTCCGAATACGGTCGCCTCGGCGACTGCGGGCGCAGCGTCGCCGCCCACCGACGCAATTGCGCCGCCCGACCCGGCTGCGCCAGGCGACGCCGAACTGGACGCCGACCTGAAGCAGGCGGTCGCTACCGAAGCGCCCGGCGCCGGCAGCAAAAATGACTAGCCAGAAGCGTTTGCCAGCTTGTAGTATCTGTTTGCGCCGAAGGAGCCCGCCGCCTGGCGGGTCGCGCTAAAAAATTACTATAAGAAGCCGTTGCAAAATGAAATTTTGCAACGGCCGATTTAGGGGAGCATGAGGGGAAACGCCCCGGAGGAAGTCCTCCAGGGGGATATTCCCTCATATTGAAATAGTCTATAAGCAGTGAGTAGCATGCCGACAGACAAGACCATTGTGCTGTGCGACTGCAATCGCACCATGACGCTGGACGCCAAGGGCCTGGCGCAGGCGCTGGCGCTGGGCGCGCCGCTCACCATTCACACCGAACTGTGCCGGCGCGAAGCCGCAGCCTTCAACGCCGCCGTGCGCGGCGGCGATTGCCTCGTGGCCTGCACCCAGGAGGCGCCGCTGTTCGCCGAACTCGCCGAGCAGGCGGGCGCCGGCGCCGAGCTCAAGTTCGTCAATATCCGCGAGACCGCCGGCTGGTCGAAGGAATCCAGGCAAGCCACGCCCAAGATCGCGGCCTTGCTCGCGATGGCGCTGTTGCCCGAACCCGAGCCGGTGCCCAGCGTGAGCTACAAATCCGGCGGGCAGCTGCTCATCGTCGGCCCGGCGGGCGTCGCGCTGCAGTGGGCGGAGCGGCTCGAGCACAGCCTTGAAGTCAGTGTGCTTGCAACCGGCGAGGCCGGCGCCGACGCGGCCGGCGCAACGCTCCCCGCCGTGCGCAGCTACCCGGTATGGTCGGGCCGGCTGCAATCGGTGCAGGGCTGGCTGGGCGCGTTCGAAGTCAGCTGGGAGCAGGCCAATCCCATCGACCTCGAGACGTGCACGCGCTGCAATGCCTGCATCCACGCCTGTCCGGAGCAGGCCATCGATTTCAGCTACCAGATCGACCTGGCCAAGTGCATGTCGCACCGCGCCTGCGTCAAAGCCTGCGGCGACATCGGCGCCATCGATTTCGAGCGCGCGGCGCGCGCGCGCAGCGAACATTTCGACCTGGTGCTCGATCTGGGCGCCGTGCCTGCGATCAAGCTGGCGCAGCCGCCGCAGGGTTATTTTGCGCCGGGGCGCGACCCGCTCGACCAGGCGCTCGCCGCGGCGCAGCTGGCGCAGATGGTGGGCGAATTCGAAAAGCCGAAATATTTTTCGTACAACGCCAAGATCTGCGCGCACAGCCGCTCGGCCAAGGCGGGCTGCAGCAATTGCATCGATACCTGCTCCACCGGCGCGATTTCCGCCGACGGCGATCACATCAAGGTCGAAGCGCAGCTGTGCATGGGCTGCGGCGGCTGCGCCACGGTCTGCCCCTCGGGCGCGATGACCCACGTCTATCCGCGCGTAGCCGACCTCGGCCGGCGGCTCAAGACGCTGCTCGCGACCTATCGCGGCGCGGGCGGAAGAGACGCGTGCATCCTGTTCCACAACGCGGGTGCGAGCCGCGATCTGATTGCGGCGCTCGGCCGCGCCGCGCGCCCGGGGAAGGATGGCGGGCTGCCCGCGCGGGTGATCCCGCTGGAACTGCACAGCGTCGCCGCGATCGGCATCGATACGCTGCTGGGCGCGCTCGCCTACGGTGCCAGCCAGCTGCTGCTGCTCGCGGATACGGCGGAGGCTGATGAATACGGCGCGGCGCTGGGCAAGCAGATGCGCCATGCGCAGACGCTGGTCAGCGCGCTGGGTTATGCCGGCACGCATTTCAAGTTGATTGCGACGCAGGAGGCGCGCCTGCTCGAACGCGAACTCTGGGCACTGGCGCCGGCGCAGGGCGTGTCCGCGCCGGCGGGCTTCAACCTGGGCCAGGAAAAGCGCAGCAGCCTCGAATTCGCGATCGAGCACCTGGCGCGCCTCGCGCCCGCGCCGCAGGAGGAGATCGCGATGGAAGCGGGCGCGCCCTGGGGGCAGGTCAGGGTCGACCGCAGCACCTGTACCCTGTGCATGGCCTGCGTCGGCGCCTGCCCGGCCTCCGCCCTGGTCGATGGCCGCGATCAGCCCATGCTCAAGTTTATCGAGCGCAACTGCGTGCAATGCGGCCTGTGCGTCAACACCTGCCCGGAAAAGGCGGTGACGCTCGCGCCGCGCCTGCTGCTCGGCGCGCAGGCGAAGGCCGAACGCACGCTGCACGAGGCGGTGCCCTTCAATTGCGTGCGCTGCGGCAAGCCTTTCGGCAACAAGCAGATGATAGAAAACATGGTGGGCAAGCTCGGCGGGCATCCCATGTATGCCGGCGGCGGGCTGGCGCGCTTGCAGATGTGCGCCGATTGCCGCGTCGTCGACATGATGGAAAACAAGAGCGAACAATCGATCCTCGGCATCAGACAATGAACAGCGCAGCCGCTACAGCCGAATCGGTCGGGGCGGTGGCGCCGGAAGACCGCGCGCGCGCCGATTTCTACGCCTTGATCGCACGCCTGTACTATGCCGCGCCCGATGCGGGCCTGCTCGTGGCCCTCGCTGGCGCCGACGAGATCGCCGCCGAATCCGAGAACGTCGCGCTGGGACAGGCTTGGCACGCGCTGATCGCGGCGGCCGCCGCCATGGATGCAGAGGCGGCGCGGGAGGAATACGACAGCGTGTTCGTCGGCACCGGCAAGGCGGAAATCACCCCCTATGCTTCGCACTACCTGGCTGAGTCCATAAAAGGAAACGTGCTGGTGCGGCTGCGCGCCGAACTCGCGGAACTGGGTCTGGCGCGGCACGAACGTGCGATCGAGTACGAAGACCACCTCGCCAGCCTGTGCGAGGTCATGCGCCATTTGATCCTTTTTTTTGTAGCCCCGGATGTTGCAGTGCAGAAACAAAAATCATTCTTTTTGGAGTATGTTGCGCCCTGGTACGCCGATTTTTGCGCTTCGGCAATGGCTTCGCACAATACTAATTTTTATAAACACGTGGCCCAATTTGCCAAAGCCTTTCTGGACGTCGAGACGGAATCCTTCGAGATCGCCGAATAGCGTCGTTTTTTTTCGAGGAGCCTGCAATGAGTGAAAACAAGAGCAAACTGAGCCGCAGAAATTTCCTGCTCGCGATCGGCGCGAGCGGGGCCGCCGGAGCCGCCGCGTTCGCCGCGAAAACGGTGCCGCAGGTGCAGCCACCCGCAGCGAGCGGCGACAAGAGGCGATCCGCCGGTTATCAGGCATCCGCGCACGTGCGCAATTACTACAGAACCGCGAAAGTCTGAGGAGGCGCCATGCAACTCACCCGGAAAACCGCAACTGCGCCCTCGGCGCAACACCGCCTCGCCAGAGGCCTCGCGGGCGTGCTCGCCAAAACCATAGACCGCCGCACCTTCCTCAAGCGCTCCGGCGTGGCGGCGGGCGCGGGCGCATTCGCGAGCCAGCTGCCGTTCAACATGATAGGCAAGGCCGAAGCCGCCGGCGAGACCAAGCTCGAAGGCGGCAAGGTCGAAGTGAAGCGCACGGTGTGCACGCACTGCTCGGTCGGCTGCGCCATCGATGCCGTGGTGCAGAACGGCG
>JAAOZY010000315.1 GCA_012274205.1 Betaproteobacteria bacterium | reverse complement strand
TCGCGCGCCGTGGCGGGCAGGGTGCCGACCGCGACGGTCACCGGCAGCTCTCCCAGATCGCTGTCTGCGCGCAGGCTGCGCGCCGGCATCCTGCGGATCGCCGGATGCGCGACGTCGACGGCATTGGCGATCATGGTGGCCGCGGCGTCGGCGGTGGCCGCATCGGCGGCGAACACGGTGGCTGCGTCGGCAATGCCGAGCGACTGCGAGCGACCGCGCCAGCCCGAGGTCGCGAGGCCGCGCACCGGCATTGCCGCGTCCAGCCTCACGCTGGCGTCGATGGCGGGGTTGTCGGCGTTGTTGACCACGCCCAGGGCGAGCGCCTGGCCTGGCGCAAGATGCAGCGCGATGTCGCCGCCGTTGTTGACGTACGCGCGCGCCAGTTCGCGGCGCCTGAGCATGGCCTGCAGGATTTCGTCGGCGACGCTGCCCGCCACCGCCGCCATCGGCGTGATGTAGCGCGCGCGATAGGGCCAGCACGCAGCCAGCATGCGCTGCGCCACCGGACCGCGCAGCAGCGGAGTGGCGTCGCCCAGGGGCGTGCGCAGCTGCGCCAGTTCCTGCACCAGCACTTCGAGGATGTCGGCAAAGCGCGCGACCGCCTGCCGATACGCAGCCTCGACCTCAGCACGCTCGCCCCAGGCTTCGATGATCAGGTCGATGGGCCCGTGCTGCAGATGCAGGCGCCCGTCGGCGAGCAGCGCCGCGCTCGCGCCGTTCAAGTAAGATCCTTCGTCAGCGGCCAGGGATTCTCGTCGCGCCAGCGCTGGTTGACGTAGGCCGACTGTTTCAGCACTTCTTCGACGCTGAGCACGCGGCCGGCGTAGCCGCCGAGTGCGGCATAGCGATCGAGGCGCAGGGTGAACTCGATCGGCGCGACGATGGCCGGCGTGGGCACGTAACCGAAAGACTTCTCCGGCATGCGCGTCACGTCGACCATGAAGGTGATGCCGCCGCCGGGCCAGACGTACACCGGCGCGCCGCCGCTGGTCACGCGCGTCAGCGCCGCCTTGATCGACTGCGTCAGCCGCACCGGGTTCTCGGTGATGCCGGCGCGCAGGCTGCCGCCGGCGCCGGCCATGAACAAGACGGTGCACAGCGCCGGCTCGCAGTTCTCCGCGATGCGCTCCACCACCTTGGTGATCGCCGCCGGCATTTGCGCCGGCTGCGGCTTCAAGTCCCGGTCGAGCACGAACCAGGCGGCGTGTTCGCCCGTGGTCGATACCATCAGCAGGCGCATGCCCGGCCACGCGGTCTTGGGGTCGATCTTCTCGATGATGGAGAGCGGGTCGGTCAATTTGGTGCCGCCCCAGCCGAGGCCGGGCTCGGACACCTGGAAGTAGCGTCCCGGCGTGGAGCGCTTGCCGCGGATCTTGATGCCGGCCGGGCGCATGTCGAGGAATTTTCCCGCCTGGTGCTCGGACAGCACGCCGGTGATGTGATCGTCGACGACGATGACTTCGTCCGCATGGCCGATCCACTGCGGCGCGAATATGCCGATGGTGGCCGAGCCGCAGCCGACGCGCATGCGCGTTTCGGCGACCCCGTTGACGATGGGCGCCTTGCCCGCTTGAACCACGACGCTGGCGCCGCCGTCGATGGCGAGCTCGACCGCCTCCTTGTTGCACAGCTTCAGCAGCGAGTCGCAGGTGACGCGGCCTTCCTTCTTGCCGCCGCCGGTGAGGTGATGCACGCCGCCGATGGACAGCATCTGCGAGCCGTATTCCGCGGTGGTCACATGGCCGATCTGCTCGCCGTCGACGCGCACCGCCGCGAGCTCCGGCCCGAGGTAGCGGTCGGTGTCGATCTTGAGCTTCACGCCGCAGTAGCTGAATATGCCTTCGGTGACCACAGTCACCATATCCACGCCTTCGACCTTGGAGGACACGATGAAGGGCGCAGGCTTGTAGTCGGGATAGGTGGTGGTGGCGCCGACGCCGGTCACGAACACCGGCGAATCCGGCAGCAGGCTGCCGTCCCATTCCCGGTCGAGGAATTTCACCAGCCTGGCGTCGGGCTGTTGCGTGATCACCAGCGGATCGACGCGCGTGAGCCTGCCCGCGACATTGGTGTAGCGGTCGCAGGCGCCGAAGTCGTTCGGCTTCACCAGGCACAGCACCGGGCAGGCGTCGCAGCGTATGCCTTTGGCGTCCTTCGCTTTCGGATCGGCGATGACTTCGCCCTGATAGGTGTCTTCGCGCATCAATCGCTCTCCGCCTGTTGTTTCAGGGCCGCGCGCAGCCGGTGCGGCAGCACCGGCACCCGCTGCATGCGCACGCCGGTGGCATTGTGGATGGCGCCCAGTATCGCCGGCGCGGTCGGGATCAGGCCGGGCTCACCCACGCCTTTCGCGCCGGACGGGCCCAGGGGCTCGGCATCCTCGATCAGGATGCATTGCATCTTCGGCATATCGCCTATGGTCGGGATCAGGTAGTCGTGCAGATTTTCGGTCCGGCCCGGCAGATATTCCTCCATCAGCGCGAGGCCCAGTCCCTGCATCACGCCGCCATGGATCTGGCCTTCGACCTGGATCGGATTGATGGCCTTGCCCACGTCGTGCGCGGCGACGATTTCGAGCACCTTCACCGTGCCCAGCTCCATGTCGACCTCGACCACCGCCAGCTGCGCCGCGAACGCATAGGTGGCGTAGGGCACGCCCTGGCCGTCCGCATCCTGCGGGCTGGTGGGCGGATCGAAGCTGCCTTCGCCGCGCAGCACGTCCTCGCCGTGGCGCGGCGGCAGCCAGGCGAGGTCGTAGCAGTGCTCGCCCTTGGCGTCGCGCGCCTTTACTTGGCTGCCGTCGAGGCTGAGGACGGCGTCCGCCGAGGCTTCGAGCAACCCGAGCAGCTTGCGTCGCAAATCCTGCCCGGCCAGTTCGGCCGCCTTGCCCGAGACGAAGGTCTGGCGCGAGGCGGAGGTCTTGCCGGCGTCGGCGGTGAGATCGGTGTCGCCCATGACGAGACAGAACTGCGCCATCGGCAGGCCGAGCGCATCGGCAGCGATCTGGGTGAGGATGGTGTTCGAGCCCTGGCCGATGTCCACCGCGCCGTTGTACAGCGTCAGCCCGCCCTTGGCGGACAGGCCGATGCGCATGGTCGAAGGGTTGGACAGTGCGGTATTGCCGATGCCGTACCACATGCAGCCGAGGCCGGCGCCGCGGCGCTTCGGCCCGGCGGCCTGGTTGAACGCGGCGCAGGCGGCGAGCGCGCGGTCCCAGTGCGGTTTCAGCGCGTCCAGGCATTGGGGCAAGCCGGCCGAATGCGCGAGCACCTGTCCGGTGGCGGTGGCGTCGCCCGCCTTGAGCGCGTTCAGCCGGCGAAACGCGAGCCGGTCCATGCCCATCTTGTCGGCCAATTCATCCATCATCGCCTCGTGCGCGATCGCACCCTGCGGCACGCCGAAGCCGCGGAAGGCGCCGGACGGATGGCAGTGGGTGAAAAAGGCGCGGCCGCGCGCGCTGACGTGCGGCACGAAGTAGGGGCCGCTCGCGTGGATGGGCACGCGCGTAGCCACGGTCGGCCCCCAGCTGGCGTAGGCGCCGGTGTCGAAATCGGCTTCGGTCTCGATGGCGATCAGCTTGCCGATTGCATCGCAGCCGGCTTTGATGCGGATGCGCGAAGGGTGGCGCTTGGTGCTGGCCGCCATGCTTTCGGGCCGCGTATAGACGCAGGCCACCGGCTTGCCGAGCAGCCAGGCAGCAAGACCGATCAGCGGTTGCACCGACAGATCGAGCTTGCCGCCGAAGCCGCCGCCGCAGGCGCTGGGCACGATGCGGATCTGCTCGCGCTCGAGCTTCATCACCACGGCCATTTCGTCGCGGTCCATGTAAGGCGTCTGCGTGGTGACGTGGATTTCGAGGCGCTCGCCGACGCGCCGCGCCCAGCCCGCCTCGGGCTCGATATAAGCGTGCTCGACGAAGCCGGTTTCGAACGTGGCTACGGCCGTGGCGGCGCAGCCGGCGAACGCCGCCGCCGCATCGCCCTTCCTCACCCAGCCGTCGAGCAGCAGGTTGCCCGGTTTGTCCGCCTGCACCAGCGGCGCGCCCGGCGCCTGCGCCGCGTCCAGGCCCATGACCGGCGGCAGTTCGGTAAAGCGCAGCGGCAGCTCGTCTTCGCGCAGCGCTTCGAGCGCGGTGCGCGTCCCCGCAATTGCGAGCACGGCTTCGCCGCGAAAACGTGCGACTGCGTCGGCCAGCACCGGCTGGTCCTTGATGTGCGGATAAATGCCGAAACCGTTGCTGGGCACGTCGCGCGCGCTGAGCACGCGCGCTATGCCCGGATGCGCGGCGGTGAAGGCGTCAACATCGCCGAGCTCGATGCGCGCGTGATGGTAGGGCGAGCGTGCGACGCGCAGCCACAAGGCGTCGGCAGGGATGGCGTCGGCGCCGTAGCGCTCCGCGCCGGTGAGCTTGGGCAAACCATCCACCTTGGGCACGCGCGCGCCGACGGCGGCACCCGCTGCGGGCAGGAGGGCGCCGGCCGCGGGTAGAAGCGCAGCGCCCGCGGGCGCGGGCTCGGCCAGCGCCGCATCGAGCACCGCCTCGATGATCTTCTGATAGCCGGTGCAGCGGCAGAGCACGCCGCCGAGCGCGTCCTTCACTTCCTCGGCGGCAGGGCGCGGATTGCGCGCGAGCAGGTCGGAAGCAGCGATGAGCATGCCCGGCGTGCAGATGCCGCATTGCGCCGCGCCGTGCTGGTGGAAGGCGCGCTGCAGCGCCGACAGCCTGCCGTTTTGCGCCAGGCCTTCAACGGTGGTGACCGCGCGCCCCTGCACCTGCGCCACCGCGGTGAGGCAGGAGCACACTTGCCTGCCGTCGAGCAGCACGGTGCAAGCGCCGCAATCGCCGGCGTTGCAGCCGATCTTGGTGCCGGTGAGGCCGAAATCGTCGCGCAGCACGTCGGCGAGGCGTTTGGCGGGATTTCCGCAAAACTCGAAGGATCGGCCGTTGACGGCGAAGCGTATCGCGCGCGCCTCGAACTCCACTTTGGGCCGATTCATGTGAGCGCCCCAAGTTCGGAGAGCAGGCGCTGCAGCAGCACCAGCGCCGCATCCAGACGGTATGCGCCGCTCGCGCGCATGTCGTCGATCGGCGCGAGCGCGGCGAGATGCGCCGCCTGCACCTGCGCGCCCAGGTTGGCATCGCAGCGCTGGCCGAGCACGGCGGCTTCGAGCAGCGGCAGGCGCTGCGCGGCGGCGGAGGCGGCGCCGACCGCGATGCGCGCAGAGCCCACGCGCCCGGCGTCGATTTCCAGCGTGGCCGCGGCCATGACGATCGAAACCACGAGGTACTTGCGCGAACCGAGCTTGACGAAATGACTGCGCGCGGCATGCGCCGGCTTGGGCACTAGGATGGCGGTGAGCAACTGGTCCGGGCGCAGCAGGGTCCTGCGGTTGCCGAGGATGAAATCCGCGAGCGCGACCTGCCTCGCGCCAGCAGCATCGGCGATTTCGACGCGCGAATCGAGGGCGAGCAGCGGCGGCACGCCGTCGGCCGCGGGCGAAGCATTGCACAGATTGCCGGCGAGAGTGCCCGCGTTCTGGATCTGCACTCCGCCGACTTCGCGCGCGGCGAGCTTCAGGCCGTCGAACAGCGGCGGCAGCGCGGCGCCGATAAGTTCGCTCCAGCTGGTGGTGGCGCCGATGCGCCAGTGCTGCGCTTCCTCGCGGATGCCGCGCACGTCGGCGATGGCGCTGATGTCGAGGATATCTTCCTCGAGCGGCTTGCCCACCCGCTCCGGCTAGTAATCGTTGCCGCCGGCGAGCACCGTGAACCGGCCTTGCGCGAGCGCGGCAAACGCCTCCGCCGTCGTGTTCGGGCGCAAATACGCTGGCATGAATTGCACTCCGTCGTCATTGCAGCTTAATTTAGCACAACTCCACAGACATGGATTCCGGACGTCGTCCCAATGCGGCCGGTGGACGCAAGCCGGCGTCGCAGGCAGCGACAACAAACAAACCTATGATGCCAACCGTGATTTGACTAGAATCCAGCCAGTACAGACAAACCATCGTTCGAACGCGACGTTCGCCCCCGATTAGTGAAAAGAATCGACGATCCGCCATTCTGGCAATTTCAAAGCAGCGTACCGGGCGTAAGCTGGCCGGCATTGCCCGCTCCAGGGGGAGCTACTGTGCTATCACTGTTGTTCTGGCTCGACAGATCGCAGTGGCTACCTTTGGATCAGTTGCGCGAACGTCAATTGCAGCAACTGCAAGTCCTGCTGCGACACGCACACGCTACGGTTCCCTATTACCGCAATCGCTGGAGCGCAGTCTACGATCCTGCGACGCCACTCACGTTCGAGCGCTTCGCCGCCCTGCCTACGCTCACACGGCGCGAATTGCAGGAGCAGTTCGAAAATCTGAAAAGCGGCAATATTCCCCCTGGACATGGCGACGTAAGCGAGTCGAAAAGTTCCGGTTCGACCGGCGCCACGGTGCGCGTACTTAAAACGCAGCTTTTAGGCTTGTTCTGGAACGTGTTTGCCTTGCGCGACCATGCTTGGCATCGACGCGATCTGCGCGGCAAGCTCGCGACCATACGGCACAGCATCGGCGCCGGCGAGTTCGAGCATTGGGGACTGGCCACTGCCGGCCTGGTGGAGGATGGCCCATCGGTGGTTATCGGCGTGGCCGGCAGCGTGCAGGACCAGTTGCGCTGGCTGGAGCTACAGCAACCCGACTATCTGATGACTTATCCCTCGATTGCGGCCGAACTGGCAAGGCTGACTATTGCAGGGGAAAACCGCCTACGGAAAATACGCGAACTGCGCACATTGGGCGAAGTACTGACGCCGGAAGTGCGCGCGCTGTGCCGCAAAGCCTGGTCGGTACCTGTAACCGATGTCTACACTGCGGACGAAGTTGGTTATATCGCGCTGCAATGTCCGCGGCATGAGCACTATCACACGCTGGAGGAAGGCGTCCTGGTCGAGATCCTCGACGAGCGGGATCGGCCCTGCGGCCCAGGACAACTCGGGCGCGTCGTAGTTACTTGTCTGCACAATTTTGCCATGCCGCTGATTCGCTACGAGCTGGGTGACTACGCCGAACCGGGGGATCCCTGCCCATGCGGCAGAGGTCTGCCGGTGCTGCGCCGCGTCGCCGGCAGGGTGCGCAACATGCTGGTAACGGCGACCGGCGAGCGTTATTGGCCCACGTTTGGAACGCGCTCGCTTGCCTTGTTCGATTCGATCAGTCAAATTCAATTTGCGCAGATCGAATACGATTTGATCGAGGCGCGGCTGGTGACGGCGAGCGCACTATCGCCGGAGCAGGAGAGTGTCCTGCGCGCGCTGATTCAGTCTCGCCTGCCGGCCGGATTTCGCGTCAGCTTTGCCTACCGCGATAAGATCGCGCGCGGTGTCGGTGGCAAGTACGAGGATTTTGTGTGCGAGGTTTCTCCGGGAGTCACAGGCGGGTCGCGATAATCTGCACGCCGTCCCCGCTTCCCGGGGACGCCGATGCCCCTGTTTGCCGCCCAGCAGCGGGCGCATGGGTCGCATCGGAAAGTTCAACCACTTTAAGGCCGCAAGCTTCGAACAGTTGTCGAATCTCCTCGCGCGAGCGCACCGGCCAAGGCCGCAGTTCGTTCATGTAAACTTCGGCTTCAAGCACGATTTCGGCGGGGTCCGCTTGCCAGATGGCGCGCAGGGCCGCGGCCTTGTGCAGCACTGCGGCGCGGAATGATTGCGCCTGCCCGGGCGAAAACCCTGCCGGCTCTGCGCCGGCCGTGGCTCTCACCTTGTTCGCCGTGATGACGGCGCCGCCGGGACGCAGCAATTGACGCCATTTTGTGAGCAAGCGGATACGCTCATCGGGGACGAACTGACCGAGAAACGAATGGGTGCATACCGCGTCGAATGGGGCGCTGGCAGTGTACTCGAGAATATCCGACCGGCTGCACTCCACGGCGGCGGACGCGTGCTCGGCATACCAGCGGTTGAGGTAAAGCGCAGTGTCGCAGCGGTCGACTACGGTCACGGCGGGTTCGACCCCGCGCTCCCGGTAGATAGCGAGCACATGCGCCAGCATCGAATAATCCGCTGCGCCGCTGATCAGTACTCGCGGCGCGCCGTTGCCGCTGGGGATGGACTGAAGCGCACGCTGATAGAAGGCGGCGTGATGTGCCGGAGTGACCACGAGTTCCATCAGTCTGAGGCATTGCCAGAAGCCGTGATACCAGGAGCAGCTTTCACCGGTGGCGGGATCTTTGCGGCATAGCTGTGGCGCGAGTCGCCGCGCCAGGGGAGCGCTAAGTTCGAGCGGCTCTTTTAGATTCTTCACAGCGGCCGCCTGGCGGGCAGGCGAAATTGGGGGCTGGAATATTTCTCCTCCACCCTGGGCAGGTGGGATTGGGCGCGCCACAGGGCAATCAGTTGGTCGATCCATGCGCACTTGCGCGCCTCTGCCTGATGAGCATCGATGCGGAGTTTGGCCGCGACGCCCAGGCTGTGCCGCAGCTGCACGTCCTGGTGCAAGCGGCGCATCCAGGCGACTGCGTCCTCAATCACAGGATCGGCCCAGAACGCCTGCGGCCCCAGAAATTCCGGCTGAAAGAAATCCAGATTCCCGACCGCGCGTATCAGCCGGTAGCGGACCGGACAGGCGCAGCCGTAATCCATGAAACTCATATTACCCGACCATCCGGTCGCGATGACCGGTTTGCCGAGTGCCATCGCTTCCAAAAGCCCCATCCCCAGGCCTTCGGCACGATGCAGGGATACGAATACATCGCTGCAGGCATACAGCGAAAGTACCTGCGTATAGGACATCGGTTCCACCAGAATGCTGATGCGCGCATCCCCATCAGCCGCCTGGTGGAGTTCCCGTGTGCAGTTGCGCGCCAACTCGTTGGTGTCGGCTTTGTGCAGCCTAACTACGAGTCTGACGTCGGCGATCTCCGCTGCAAACGCCTGGCGGAACGCGAGTACCGTCGCAAGCGGGTTCTTGCGCGCGGGGTCGCTGCCCGGATTCAGGCTGGCGACGAATACGGTCGCGTCTGCGGCAATGCGGAAGCTGGCGCGGTCCGCATGGATGTCCGCGGGCAGGCACAGGGGATAGAGGGCTTCGATCACCGGCGTCAGCGAAACACTGTTCGCGGCGACGTTGGCGATGAAGGATGAATTTGCAACAATCGCATCCAGGCGGTTCATGTGCCCGATCCAGGCCGATGGAATCGTCGTGGTCTCCCACCACAACGTCGCAACGTGCATGCGACCCGGCGCCAGCAGCCAGGGATTGGACTGCAGTAGCCTGCTGAAATCCGGAAGCAGCATGTACAGGTTGAGCGGGTGGCTCACCGAATCGACATGCCTGGCGTAGAACGGAGTGAGCCCGCTGTTTCCGAAACCCGCGCCGTCCCAGTGTTCGACGTTTACGATGGAAATCGGCACCTGGTGATGCAGCAGCGATTCTGCAATTGCGCGCGCGTTGATGCCGTAGCTGGCATCGGTGTCGGCGTAGGCAATCAGGTTAATGCCGAAACCTGCAGGAATCCGGACCGGGGACTCAGACACCGGCAATTTCCTCGATGCGGCGAACGAGGTGGGCGATCACCGTGTCCTGCGGAAAATTAGCGTACTTGCGCGCGAACGCCTGCGCATTCCGCGCGAAATCCGCATCGAACAGAACCTGCTGCAATTTGTCCCCCATATCCTCAGGCGATTGCTCCGGATGCACCAGCAGGCCCGCGCCCATTTCCTCAATCCTGCGTGCAAGCAGGAATTGCTCGAGGTGACCGGGCAAAAGCAGCACCGGTTTGCCTTTCAACAGAAAACTCGACACCGTGGACATGCTGGCGTAGGTGACGGCCAGGTCTGCTTCGCGCGCGGTTTGCGCCAGATCCAGCGGCTTCGCGCTGAACCAGAGGTGTGGTGCGGCATAACGTTCGAGTAAGGCCTGTGGCGCGTCGGGAAAGAACACCACAGTGGGATGGCCGAGCGCATGCAGTGCCGCGAGCGCCGCCTCGTGATGCCGGGTGCCGACGCGAAGGTAGGCGAAAATGCGCTTTCCCGGCACTGCGGGCCAGGCGGGTGCTTTGCCGACGCCGGCATCGGGCAGATTGCCCCAGTAGCGCGCGGGGCCGCGATCGGCATAGTGGTCGAGTTCGGGGAAACCGAGCAGCGTGTCTTCGGCGACATCAAATAGCTGTGCCACCGCTTCCAGTGGTACTTGGCCGAAGTGCCCGAGAACGGCGTTGATGCTGGCCAGCGCTTGTCGTTCGAGCGCGTCGAGTTCACCCGGCGGCAGCGCCAGCCACGGCCGCATACTGGGCAGCGGCCGTTGCCGCGGCGGCGCGAAGAAGCCGAAGCAAAAAAGCATCACCGGAATTCCCAGCGTGCGCGCGGCGAGTATCGCGGTCGGCGCGTGATCGGCGAGCACCGCCTGCGCCCCGGTCGATCGCAGCAATACGCGCCAGCCTGTGACCAGCCCGAGCAGATCTTCCCTGTTTGCATAGCCGAATCGCAGCAGGATATCGTTGTAAGAGACGGGAGGCCCCTCGCGCTGTTTTTCCGCGCAGGCGGGCGCCTGCAGCCAGGCGAAATCTTCCTGTTCGAGCAGGCGGGCCGCGGGCCCGATCTGCGCCAGCGCCCCGCGCATATCGTGCCCGCGCAGTCGCAGCGCGCGCGCCAGCGGCAGGAAGGCGCCGACGTGTCCGAGGAAGGCGCCGAATTCCCAGGCGTAGAGGAGTCTGCTCATCGCGTCCCTTGCAATTGTCTCGATTCTACTTCACGCAACATACGCCGCATCCTGATTGCGTGCGGCCTATCCTTAGGTTAGATTGAACTTGGCTATGGATCGCATATCGTGTCGGAGCGCTGACCCATGTTGGTGTCTGAAGCTTGCAAGTGAAGCCTGTTCAGGCCGAAATTCATGCCGCGATGAGCGCGGTGGCCGGAATTGCCTGGCCGCCGGTGCTGGCCGGGGAGGCAGCCGACCTGGCCGCACTGATGTACCAACTGGAGCAATCTCAGTGGCTGCCCGCCGCTGCCATTGTCGTCAGTCAGTATCGACAACTGGTCGAAACCGCGGTGCATGCCGAAGCGCACTCCGCGCAGTTTCGCGCGCGCATGCAAGCCGCCGGTTTGCGGCCGGAGCACTTGGCTACGCCGGAGGGTTTGCGCCGCTTGCCGGTCATGCGCCGGCGTGATGTGCAAGCAGCAGGCGAGGCGCTTTTCTGCACGCAGATCCCGCGCGCGCACGCGCCGATCGTGGAATCGAGCACTTCCGGCTCCAGCGGAGAGCCGGTGGTGGTCAAGCGCACCAGCGTGAACTGGCTGATATGGATGGCGATGACCTTGCGCGAGCATCTATGGCAGCAGCGCGATTTCCGCGGCAGCTTGGCAGTGATTCGCTCCGATCACCTTCACGGTGAGCAGATGGATTTGCCGACCTGGGGTCCGCCGGCTGATCTGCTGTTCGAAACGGGGCCCTCGCACGCGCTTGCCGTTCGCGTCGGGATCGACCGCAGGATCGAATGGCTGCAATCCATCGACCCCGATTACCTGCTGGTCTATCCCAGCTATCTGTCCGCCTTGCTCGATCAGTTCGAGCGGCGCGGATTGAAGTTGCCGCGCCTGCGGCAGATACGCACTATCAACGAAACTCTCGGTTCGGAGATTCGCGAATCTGCACTCCGGGTGCTCGGCGTCGGCATTGCCGACACCTATAGTTCGCAGGAAGTTGGCATTATTGCGGCGCAATGCCCCGATAGCGATCTATACCATGTGATGGCCGAAAGTCTGATCGTCGAGTTGCTCGATGAGCAGGGCGTAGCCTGTGTGCCGGGGCAGGTCGGTCGCGTGGTGGTGACCGATCTGCATAATTTTGCCACCCCGCTGATTCGCTACGATATAGGCGACTATGCTGAAGTCGCAGACGCCTGTCCCTGCGGGCGCGGTCTGCCTGCGCTCAAGCGGATTGCGGGCCGCCGGCGCAATATGGTGCAACTACCCGACGGACGTTCCTTGTGGCCGGCCATAGGCGGTCTTCACTATTCAAGCATCGCCCCGATTCGCCAATTTCAGTTCATCCAGCGCGAGCGCGATTCGATCGAAGTGCGCCTGGTCACCGCCGCGCCGCTGACGGCTGATCAGGAACGGCGGGTCGGCGAGCTGATATGCGAAGCGCTGGACTTTCCATTCACGCTGCATTTCGTCTATTTCGCGGAGCAAATTCCACCCGGCCCAGGCGGGAAGTTCGAAGAATTCATCTGCGAATTGGTTTGATCCGCAGCGCCGGGACGGCATCGAAATTGGTCCATGATCCAGAGCACGGATAGAACCGCTGCATTCGGCCTGATCCTGAGCTATGCTAGTGATTCGTCCCGGCGGAAGGTAGATGAAAAAAACCATCTCAAACGGCGTGTTGGCGTGCTTGCTGGCAGTCGCAGTGGTCGCTCCCTGCCTTGCCCAGGACGAGCATTTCGACATCACGAGCTTTAAGATCGAAGGCAACACCCTGCTGCCTGCGGACGAGGTGCAGCGCATCGTCGCCCCTTTGACCGGCCCGAAGCGCGTCTACGGCGACATCCAGAAGGCGCTCGAAGCGCTGGAGGGCGCGTACCGCAAGGCCGGTTACAGCACGGTGCAGGTCTATGCGCCCGAACAGGAGCTCACCAGCGGCGTTGTACGCCTGCAGGTTACTGAAGGGGTGGTCGGGAAGGTTGCGATCAGCGGCAACAAGTACTTCGACGACGCGAACATTCGCGCGAGCCTGCCCGAGCTGAAACAGGGCCGGGCACCCAACCTGCGCAAGATGTCAGAGGCGATCCAGCTTGCCAACGAGAACCCGGCCAAGCAGGTGGAGCTTACGCTGGGTGTAGGCGAGGAGGAGGGCAAGGTCGACGCCAAGGTGGCCGTCACCGAAGAGAATCCGCAGCGCATCTTCGTGACTGCCGACTCCACCGGCACCGAAGCCACCGGCGTTTCGCGCGTCGGCGTGGCCTACCAGAACGCGAACCTGTTCAATCGCGACCAGACGCTGACGCTGGCCTATACAAGCTCAGCCGATGCCCCCGCGGGGGTGAAGGTCGACATATTCAGCGTCGGCTATCGCGTGCCGTTCTACGGCATCGGCGACAGCCTCGACCTGATCTACGGCAAATCGGGCGTGAACACCCCCAGTACATCACCCACCCTGGGCGGGTCGCTCGGCATCGTCGGCAAGGGCGATGTGTTCGGCGTGCGCTGGAACCACTATTTCACGCGCCGCGGCGAATACAGTTCCAAGCTGATTTTCGGTTTCGACTACAAGTTCATCAACTCGACCTGCACGACCGCGGGCGTGCCGTCCGGCATCGATCCGCCTACGCCCGCGATTTCCGCATGCGTGCCTTACACCACCCGGCCGCTGAGCCTTACCTACACCGGGCAGAAGCAAAGCCCGGGCCGGATACTGGATTACAACATCGGCGTTGCGCGCAATTTGCCGCTGGGGACGCGTTACACCAATGTCGATGGCGCCATGGATCGCTACTCCTATCTCATCGCCGGCAACCGCGCGTCGCGCGACGATTTCAGCATCGTGCGCATGGGGGGGAGTTACCTCGGCGCCTACCCGAGCGACTGGCAGGTGCGCCTCGCCACCAGCGGGCAGTACGCGGGCAATCCGCTGGTTGCCGCGGAGCAGCTCGGCATCGCGGGTTCCACCGCGGTGCGGGGCTTCAACGAACGCGCGGTGTCGGCCGATAGCGGCTTTTTTGCGAACGCCGAGGTGTACACGCCGGATTTCTCCAAAGCGACCGGATTGCGCGGCAGCCTGCGTGCGCTGTTTTTCTACGATTTCGGCCACGGCTACAACCACAACATTCCCGCCGGCTCGCTTACGCCGGCAAACGTCAGCATCGCCAGCATCGGTACCGGCCTGCGCTATGCGCTGGGCAAGGACGTCAGCCTGCGCTTCGACCTGGCGCAGGTGCTCGACGCGGGTCCGGCCAGTACCAAGGAGTTTGGCGACTGGCGCGGGCATCTCAATCTGATGATTGCGTTCTAAATGAACGGTGCGTCATTTTGACCGTGCAACTGTGCATTTATACCGCGCTAACAAGATCACGAATGACTAGCATAGGAAGGATATTGGTTGTGTGTTGAGTGAATTCGATCATTTGCCGTGATTGAAAAATGCGTAATCAGGAGGGCATCATGCCCAAGCACAGCTCCGCGCCATTCTTAGCACGCAAGCGCCTGATTGTCATAGCGATTTCCACCTGCTTCAGTACGGCGCCAGCATGGGCCAATCCCACCGGTCCCCAAGTAATCAATGGCAGCGCCAGCATCGCACAAACGGGAAAGCTGCTGACGGTCACGAATAGCAATGGCGCCATCATCAATTGGAACAGTTTTTCCATAGCCGCCGGCGAGTCCACCCGCTTCAACCAGGCCTCGGCCGCGAGCGGCGTGCTCAATCGGGTTACAGCCAACGACCCATCCGTGCTGTTGGGCACACTGAGTTCCAACGGCAAGGTCTGGCTGGTCAACCCTGCGGGCATCCTCGTCGGGCAGGGCGCGCGCATCGATGTGGCCGGCTTCGTTGCCAGCACCCTCAATATCAGGAACGAAGACTTCCTTGCGGGGCGGCTGAACTTCCAGTCCACGCCCAATGCGGGCGCGCTGGCAAACAATGGCCAGATCAGCACGCCTTCCGGCGGCAGCGTCTATCTCATCGCCCCGTCGGTGACCAACAAGGGCGTGATTGACGCGCCCGGCGGCGAAGTACTGTTGGCCGCAGGCCAGACGGTGCAGCTGCTCGACACCGGCACGCCCGGGGTGAAGGTGGAAATCACCGGCGCCGAAGGCAGTGCCACCAACCTCGGCCGGATCGTGTCGGACGCCGGGCGCATCGGCATGGCCGGCGTGCTGGTAAAGAACAGCGGCGAGCTCAACGCGAGCAGCGTGGTGAGGGAAGGCGGCCGGGTTTTCCTCAGGGCGAGCCGGGACGCCTATGTCGACGGCGCGGGCCGTATCGTCACCACAGGTACCAAGGGCGGCAGCGTAGACGTGCTGGGCGAGCGCGTAGCGGTGATGGACCAGGCGCAGCTGGATGCCTCGGGCACGAACGGCGGCGGGCAGATACGCGTCGGCGGCGACTACCAGGGCAAGAATGCAGAGGTGCAGAACGCGGACAGGACCTTCCTCGGCCCGCATGCCGCGATCAAGGCCGATGCCACGCTGCAAGGCGATGGCGGCAAGGTGATCGTCTGGGCGGATGATACGACGCGCGCGTATGGCACGATTTCGGCCAAGGGCGGAGCGCAGTCCGGCAACGGCGGCTTCGTCGAGACTTCGGGGCATCGCTATCTGGACGTCGCAGGCATCAAGGTCGATACCTCCTCAGCCCATGGCAGCGCCGGCAACTGGCTGCTGGACCCGACCGATATCTCCATTGTTGCAGGCAGCGGCAGCGGCAGCTTCACCGGCGGGGTGTTCGACAACGGCGGAGGCACTTCAGCTACCGTATATGGCGGCGACATCAGCACCGCGCTGAATACGACCAATGTCACGATACAAACCAGCTCGGGCGCGGCGGCAAACGGCGACATTACAGTCACAAGTGCAAGCGTCGCGAACAACAGCAATAGCGCGCGCACCCTGACCCTGCGCGCCGATCGTTCAATCGCGATTACGGGCTCGACCATCAGCGGCAATAGCACAGGCGGCTCGCTCGGCGTCACCCTGAACGCGGCTTACGGTGGTGGCGCGGGGAATGTGAGCATTCAGAATTCGACCATTACTACCTACGGCGGCGCCGTGGTAATCGGCGGTGGTGCGGATCCGAAGATGAATCCCGCAATCGGCTATGACGGAGCAAGCGCGGTCACACAATCCGGCGTTTACATCTACCAGACGTCCATTGTCACCGGCGGCGGAGCGCTGGCTATCACCGGCACGGGGTTTGGCACGGGAACCGACAACTACGGCATTTACACTTACAACGCCCATCTCGACACCAGCGGCAGTGGCGGCTCCAATGGCGGCGTCGTGACGCTGACTGGCACGGGGGGCGCCGGTTCCAACTACAACTATGGCGTTTACCTGTATAAGGACTGCGGCGACGAATGCGCTAGCATCCTGACTGGTGGCGGAGATCTCAACGTCACTGGCACCGGCGGGGGTGTCGAAGGCGAAAATGGATACCGCAACTACGGCATCTACGTTGACAACGAAACCCTCGATACCAGCAAGAGTG
>JAAOZY010000314.1 GCA_012274205.1 Betaproteobacteria bacterium | reverse complement strand
GTGGGGAACGCCGGGTAGGGCGCGGTGCGCACATTGACGCAGTTCGGCGGACCGTCCATCTCCAGCAGGATCGCGTCTTCCTCCGCGGTGATCGTCGCGCCGGCTTCGCGCAGCTTGTCCACCACCGCCTCGAGGATGCTTGCGCTGGTGTTGCGCAGGCGCACCCTGCCGCCGGTCGCGGCGGCGGCGGCGAGGAAGGTGCCGGTTTCGATGCGGTCCGGCATGATGCTGTGCGCCGCCCCGTTGAGCGCGCTCACGCCCTCGATGGTGATCGTGTCGCTGCCGGCGCCCTCGATGTTTGCGCCCATCGCCTTGAGGCAGTTGGCGAGGTCGACCACTTCGGGCTCGCGCGCCGCGTTCTCGATCACGCTGGTGCCCTCGGCCAGGCAGGCCGCCATCATCAGGTTCTCGGTGCCGGTGACCGTCACCAGATCGGTGAAGATGCGCGCCCCCTTCAGGCGCTTGGCCCGCGCGATGATATAGCCGTGTTCGACACTCACTTCCGCGCCCATCGCCTGCAGGCCCTTGATGTGCAGATCGACCGGGCGCTGCCCGATGGCGCAGCCGCCGGGCAACGACACGCGCGCCTCGCCGCAGCGCGCCAGCAGCGGACCCAGCACCAGGATCGAGGCGCGCATGGTCTTCACCAGATCGTAGGGCGCAAGCGGCGTATGCAGGCGGCCCGCGTCCAGCTCCAGGCCGAGCTTTTCGTCCAGGGATACCGCGACGCCCATGCCGCCGAGCAGATTGAGCAAGGTAGTTACATCGCGCAGATGCGGCACATTGGCCAGGCGCAGCGGCGCGCTCGAGAGCAGCGCCGCGCACATGATCGGCAGCGCCGCATTCTTCGCGCCGGAAATGCGCACTTCGCCCGAGAGCGGGACGCCGCCGCGGATCAGCAGCTTATCCATGCGTCGGCGCTTCGGTCATCCGCTTCATGCTGTCTCTCCGGGTCGCGCGCTCCACTCCTCCGGCGTAAAGGTCTGCATCGACAGCGCATGGACTTCCTCGCGCATGCGTTCGCCCAGCGCCTGGTACACGCGCTGGTGCCGCTGCACCCGGTTCCTGCCGCGGAATTCGGCCGACACGATCAGCGCCTGGAAATGCTGGCCGTCACCCGCAAGCTCGATGTGCTCGCACGGCATGCCCTGCTCGATGTAGGTCTTGACTTGCTCTGGTGTAACCATTGGCATCCTTTCAGGATCGGTTGCAGTTTGATTCGGGGGCGGCCTGCTAGTGGCGCAGTTTGTAACCGTTCCTGAGCAGCGCCAGGCTGAACGCGGTGATCAGCAGCAGGATGCCAAGCGCGACCGCCAGGCTCAATGCCGGATTGATATCGGACACGCCGAAGAAGCCGTAGCGAAAGCCGTCGATTATGTAGAAGAACGGGTTGAAACGCGACAGTCCCTGCCAGAACGCAGGCAGCGAGTGGATCGAGTAGAACACGCCGGAGAGGAAGGTGAGCGGCATGATGAGGAAGCTCTGGAACGCCGCCACCTGGTCGAATTTTTCCGCCCAGATGCCCGCAAGCAGTCCCATCGAACCCAGAATAGCGCTGCCGGCCAGCGCGAATGCCAGAATCCACAGCGGGTGCGCGAACGACAGCGTCACGAAACCCAGCGACACCAGCAGCACGCCAAGCCCGACGACCATGCCACGCAGCACCGAAGCAAGCACGTAGGCGGCAAAGAAATCCCAATACGACAGCGGCGGCAGCAGCACGAAAATAATGTTGCCCGTGACCTTGGACTGGATCAGGCTGGACGAGGCATTGGCAAAGGCGTTCTGCAGCACCGCCATCATCACCAGCCCCGGCACCAGAAACGCCGCGTAGGGCACTTCGCCGTAGACCGGCGCGCGCCCCTGCATCACATGGGAGAAGATCAACAGGTACAGCAGCGTGGTGAGCACCGGCGCGGCGACGGTCTGGAACGCCACCTTCCAGAAGCGCAACAGTTCCTTGTACAGCAGTGTGCTGAAGCCGGACATATCAGGCGGTCGTCTCGTTCATGATCTGCACGAATACGTCTTCCAGGTCCGGCTGCAGCAGTTCCAGCTCCTCGATCTGCGCGCCCGCCTCGCGCAGCTGCGCCAGCACGCCTTCGAGCTCGGCGTAGCTGCGCAGGCGCAGCGTATGCACCGCGTCCTGGCTTTCGCGCGCATGCTCCGCGAGGGCAGCGGGCAGCGGCGCGCCGGAAAGGCGCAGGCGCAGATACAGGCTCTCCCTGCGGTTGATCAGCTTGCTGGTGGTGTCCAGCGCGACGACGCGCCCCTGCTTGAGCATCGCGATGCGCCCGCACAACGCCTCGGCTTCCTCCAGATAGTGGGTGGTCAGCACAATGGTGTGGCCCTTGCGATTGAGGCCGCGCACGAATTCCCACAAGCCCTGGCGCAGCTCCACGTCCACCCCCGCAGTTGGCTCGTCGAGCACGATCACCGGCGGCTTGTGCACCAGCGCCTGCGCCACCAGCACGCGCCGTTTCATGCCGCCGGAGAGCGAGCGCATGTTGGCGTCTGCCTTGCCGGTCAGGTCCAGGTGATGCATCACCTCGTCGATCCACGCGTCGTTGTGCTTCAGTCCGAAGTAACCCGACTGGATGCGCAGGGTTTCGCGCACGCTGAAAAACGGATCGAACACCAGCTCCTGCGGCACCACGCCAAGCGCGCGGCGCGATTCGCGGTACTGCGTGACGACGTCGTGCCCGAGCACGCGTACGGTGCCGCTGTCGGCGCGCACCAGTCCGGCAAGTATGTTGATCAGCGTGGTCTTGCCCGCCCCGTTGGGACCGAGCAGGCCGAAGAACTCGCCCCGCGCCACTTCGAGGTCGATGCCGGCAAGCGCCTGGACCGCGCCGAAACGCTTGTGCACCTGCTCGATCTGGATCGCGGGGGTCATAGGCTGCGCCGCATTGCGGCGTCGTGGGCGTCAGGCCGATCCGGCCTGCAACAGCTCGGATACGGAGTAGAGTTCGGCCAGGTTGCGCATCGACTCGGGAAGATTCGCGAGCGACAGCGCGAGCTTGCGCCGGCGCGCCTCGCGCAGGCATTCGAGCGCCAGCGCCACGGCCGCCGAATCCACCTCGGTTACACCCTCGAAATCGAGCACGGCGACGCCGGGCGCAAGCTGCGCGCGCAATTGCGTCAGCAGCGCGGTGACCGTGCCGATGGTAACCGGGCCCTGCAGCAGCAGCCGGTCATCTGACTGCTTGATCACTTGGACTTGGCGCCGGCCTGGGGATCCAGCGAGCGGTTCTTGCTCGCGAGCGCCTTGATCAGGCCGTCCACGCCGCCGTCGCGGATTTCGGCGTTGAAGGTGTCGCGGTAATTGGTCACCAGGCTGACGCCGGCCACCGCCACATCGTAGACCTTCCAGCCGCCGGGTGTCTTTTCCATGCTGTAGTCGATGCTGACGGGTTGATTGCCCGAGCGCTTGACCTGGGTTCTGACGGTGACGTCGGTGTCGCCGGCGGCCATGCGCAGCGGCTTAAACTCGATCACCTCGTTCTTGTAGGTGGACAGGGCGCCGGAATAGGTGTGCACCAGCAGGGTGCGGAATTCGTCCACCAGCATCGTCTTCTGCTCCGGATTTGCCTTGGGCCAGCCGCGCCCCACCGCGAGCGCCGTCATGCGCTTGAAGTTGAAATGCGGCAGCACCTTGGCTTCGACCAGCGCATTGATTTTCGCCTGATTGCCGTCCTTGATGTCCTTGTCGCCCTGGATGATTTCGATCACCTCGTCGCTGATGCGCTTGACCAGCGCATCGGGCGCGACGTCCTGCGCACCGGCGGCGGCGGCAAAAAGGGCGAGGCTCAGCGCCGCAAGCAGCCGGATCATGGCCGCTCGCCCGCGCGCCCGGATCCGCCAGCCGGCTGCGCGTCCGATGCCGGACTCTCGGCAGGATCGGGCTCGCGCGGCGGGCTGCCGTCATAGACCAGGCTGCGCCGCCGCTGCAAATAGGCGCTGCGCACATAAGTGTACTGGTCCAGCGCCGCCTCTTCGGACAGGCGGCTGACATCGAGCAGGTTGGCGCGGGTATCGACCGCGCGCACGCCGTAGAGCTCGTTGCGCGTTGGAACGTTGCTTACGTACCAGAGCGGGTCGCCGTGCCAGTCCACCGCGAACAGGCTGATGCCGTCGCGTACCGTGCTCGGACCCAGTAGGGGCAGCACCACATAGGCGCCGCTGCCCATGCCCCAACGTCCGAGCGTCTGGCCGAAATCCTCGTTGTGCTTCTCCAGGCCGGCATTGCTGGCGACGTCGAACAATCCCAGTATGCCCGCCGTGGTATTCAGCGCGAAACGGCCGAAATCGCTCGCGCCCTCTCCGAGCTTGCCCTGCAGGACGTTGTTAACCCCGATCCAGATGTCGCCGAGGTTGGCGAAGAAATTGCTCACGCCGGTGCGGGCGAACTCCGGCATCACCGCCTTGTAGCCCTGGGCCACCGGTTTGATGATGGCCTTGTCCACGCCGTCGTTGAACCTGAACATGGCGCGGTTGTAGCCTTCGAGCGGGTCGTCCGGATTGCCTCCGGTGGTGGCGCAACCGGCAATGCCGCCCAGCACGCCGAGCAGGAGCAATCCAAGCAGGAACCTCAGCATGTCAATGTGCCTCTCATTTGCCGTCTTTAGCGCCTTCGGCCGCCTTGCTGAACAGGAACTGGCTGATCAGGTTTTCGAGTACCACTGCGGATTGCGTAATCTTCAAGGTGTCGCCGCTTTTCAACTTTGCCGTATCGCCGCCGGCCGTAAGCCCCACGTACTGCTCGCCGAGCAGCCCGGAGGTCAGAATTTTCGCCGACGTGTCCTTCGGAAATTCGTAGCGCTTGTCGATCGATAAGGTGACCGTTGCTTCGTAGGTTTCGGTATCGAAACCGATGTCCTCGACGCGCCCGACCACCACACCGGCGCTTTTCACCGGCGCCCGCTTTTTCAACCCGCCAATGTTATCAAAATTCGCCTTCACTAGATACGTCTCGGCTGCGGAAAACGAGGCAAGATTTCCGACCTTGAGCGCGAGGAACAGCAGCGCGCCCAAGCCGATCGCGATGAATATGCCCGCCCACAGGTCCAGTGTCTTACGCTTCATCATCTTCACACCCCTCGAAACATGAACGCCGTCAGCATGAAATCCAGCGCAAGTATTGCCAGCGACGAAGTCACCACGGTGCGCGTGGTAGCCCCCGATACCCCCTCCGCCGTGGGCGGCGCGTCATAACCCTCGAATACCGCAATCCAGCTGACCGCAATGCCGAACACCAGGCTCTTGATCACGCCGTTGAGTATGTCCTCGCGAACGTCGACCGCGGCCTGCATCTGCGACCAGAAGGAGCCTTCGTCCACGCCTATCAGGCGCACCCCCACCAGATAGCCGCCGAAAACGCCCATGGCGGAGAACATGGCAGCCAGCAGCGGCATTGAGATCACTCCGGCCCAGAAGCGCGGCGCGATCACGCGCCCGATCGGATCCACCGCCATCATTTCCATGGCTGCGAGCTGCTCGGTGGCCTTCATCAGGCCGATTTCGGCGGTAATGGCCGAGCCGGCGCGGCTGGCGAACAGCAGCCCCGCCACCACCGGGCCGAGTTCGCGCACCAGGGACAGGGCGACCAGCACGCCCAGCGCGGCGGAGGAGCCATAGCGCTCCAGCGTGTCGTAGCCCTGCAGGCCCAGCACCATGCCGACGAACAGGCCCGATACCAGGATGATGATCAGCGACAGCACGCCGGTAAAATAGATCTCGCGCGTCACCAGCGAAAAACGGCGCACGCAGATGCCGGAGTTGCGCAGCGTCAGCAGCAGGAAGCGGCAGGCGAAGCCCAGGCGGTGAATCGAGCCGAGCACGCGCGCGCCCAGATTTTCGAGAACATCGGTCAGCACGCTCATACGCCTTCCGTGGCCTGCAGGTCGCGCGCGTAGTCTTCGGCCGGATAGTGAAACGGCATCGGCCCGTCGGTTTCGCCGTGGACGAACTGGCGCACGAAAGGCTTGTCGGACGCGCGCAGTTCGTCCGGGACACCCTGGGTCACGATGGCGCCCTCCGACATGAAATAGACGTAGTCCACCAGTCCCAGCGCCTCGGCCACGTCATGCGTGACTATGATCGAGGTGGCGCCGAGGGCGTCGTTCAGGTGCCGGATCAGCTGGCCGATGACGCCCATGGACACCGGATCCAGGCCGGCGAAGGGCTCGTCGTACATGATCAGCATCGGGTCGAGCGCCGTCGTGCGCGCAAGGGCAACGCGCCGCGCCATCCCGCCGGAGAGCTCCGCGGGCATCAGAGCATGCGCGCCGCGCAGGCCTACCGCCTGCAGCTTCATCAGCACCAGATCGTCGATGAGCTCCTCGGCCAGATCGGTATGTTCGCGCATCTGAAATGCGACGTTGTCATAGCAGGACATGTCGGTGAACAGGGCCCCGAACTGGAACAGCATTCCCATTCTGCGGCGCAGCGCGTACAGCTCCTCGTGATTGAGCCTGGACACCGCCTTGCCGCCGATGCGCACTTCCCCCCGGGTCGGACGCAGCGCGCCGCCGATCAGGCGCAGCAGCGTGGTCTTGCCGCAGCCGGACAGCCCCATGATCGCCACCACCTGCCCGCGGCGTATATTGAGGCTGACGCCCTTGAGGATCTGACGGGTGTCGTAGGCGAAATTTACGTTTTCGACTTCGACCAGATTGTCTGTTGCAGGAATCGTCGGCACGGAATGGCATCGGCAAGAAGCGCAGAGGCAACATTCTACCAGACGGCCGCCACGCAATATCGACCGCGGGGCCTGCATTCGCCCGTGAACCGTGCGCCCTGATATAGTAATCTCCTCGGCTCACGCTCGACAGGATCAACCCAACCAATGGCGCAGGCGGCAGTCCGTTTCGACCAGGTCAGGAAAAACTACGGCCGCCAGACGGTGCTGCAGGGGATCGAGCTCGACATCGCCGCGGGCACGAGCTTCGGTCTGGTCGGCATCAACGGTGCAGGCAAGACCACGCTGATCAAATGCCTGCTCGATTTCTGCCACATCGACGCCGGCTGCATCGAGATTTTCGGCACCCGCCATAGCGACAGCCGCGCACGCGCGCGCATCGCGTTCCTGCCGGAGCGGTTCATGCCGCCGTACTTCCTCACCGGGCGCGACTTTATCGGCTACATGCTCGCGCTGGACGAGCGCGCGGCCGAAGCGGACAAGGTGCGCGCAATGTTCGCCGCACTGGATCTCGACGCGGACGCGCTGGACAAGCCGGTGCGCTCGTTTTCCAAGGGCATGACCCAAAAACTGGGGCTGGCGGCCTGCCTGCTGTCCGAACCCGACCTGCTGATCCTGGACGAACCCATGAGCGGGCTCGATCCGCTGGCGCGCGCAGGCGTCAAACGCCTGCTGCGCCAGATGCGCGAGCAGGGCCGCACCCTGTTCTTCACCTCCCACAGCCTGTCCGATGTGGAGGAGATCTGCGAGCACATGGTCGTGCTGCACCGCGGCCGGCTGCTGTTTTGCGGCAGTCCGCGCGCGCTGGTGCACGAGCATGCCGGCGAGTCCCTGGAACAGGCGTTCCTCAACTGCATTGGAAGCGACGCCCATGGCTGAGCGCCCGAGCCTGCTCATCGTCGATGATGATCCGCTGATCACCGACACCCTTGCCTACGCGCTGGGCAAGGACTTCAGCGTGCTGGTCAGCGACTCGCGCAAGAACGCGGTGAACCTGGTGCGCCGGCAGAACACGCCCCCGCAGCTCGCACTGGTAGACCTGGGGCTGCCGCCGGTGCCGCACCGCCCGGACGAGGGTTTTGCGCTGATCACCGAGCTGCTCGCGCACTCCCCGGAGATGAAGATCCTGGTGCTCTCGGGTCAGAACGACGCGGCCAATGCGCGCCACGCGCGCACGCTGGGCGCGGCCGATTTCGTGGCCAAGCCGTGCGAGGCGGCGGGGCTGAAGAAGCTGCTGCTGCATGCACTGCAGTTTCGCGCGGCGGAAATCTCCGGGGTTGCCGCGGCGAAAAGCGAGCAGCTGATCGGCGCGAGTCCGGTGCTGGAGAAGCTGAAGAGTCAAATCAGCCAATATGCCGATTCTCCCTTCCCCGCGCTGATCGAGGGCGAATCGGGCAGCGGCAAGGAGGTGGTCGCGAGCCTGCTGCATCACCTGTCCTGCCGCAAGGAACAGCCCTGGTTCGCGCTCAATTGCGCCGCCATCGCGCCGACGCTGGTCGAACCCACCCTGTTCGGCTACTCCAAGGGCGCGTTTACCGGCGCTGTCGCCAACAAATCAGGCTATTTCGAGGATGCGCAGGAAGGCACGCTGTTCCTGGATGAGATCGGCGAGCTGCCGCTGGAACTGCAGGCCAAGCTGCTGCGTGTGCTCGAAAACGGGGAATTCCAGCGCGTGGGCGAAACGCAGCAGCGCATTTCCCGCGCGCGCGTGATCGCCGCCACCAACCGCGACCTGCGCCAGGAAATCAGGAACGGGCGTTTTCGCGCCGATCTGTACCACCGCCTGTCGGTATTTTCGATAGCCGTCCCGCCACTGCGCGAAATGGGCGAGGACAAGATGCTGCTGCTCGAGCACTTCAGCCGCTTTTACGCGGAGCAGGCGCGGCTCGCCCCGTTCACGCTCGATGCGGGCGCGACCGAATTGTGCCGCACCTATCGCTTTCCCGGCAATGTGCGCGAGCTGAAAAACATCGTCATCCGCCTTACCACCAAGTACCCCGGCCAGAGGCTGTCGGTGCTCGAGCTGGAGCCCGAACTCGAGCCGACGCCGCCGCAGGACGCGCAGGCGGAGGCGCAGGTCGGGCCGCCCGCGGATCCGCAGACACTGATCGAACAGGCGCTGCGCCATTTGCAGCGCGAACGCGCGTTCAATCTCGACCACATGCTCAGGGCATGGGAGCAAGGCTATATCGAGGCGGCCATGCGCCTCACCCACGGCAACGTCAGCCAGGCGGCGAAAATGCTGGGCATCAACCGCACCACCCTGTACTCGCGCATGGAACAGCAGGACAGGAAATAGAAGCCGTGTACCTCAACCATTTCGGCCTGGACGAGCCGCCGTTCCGGATCACCCCGCATACCGATTTCTTCTTCGCCGGCGCCAACCGCGGCGCGACGCTAGAAGCGCTGCTCTACGCCATCACGCACGACGAAGGCATCATCAAGGTTTCGGGCGAAGTGGGCAGCGGCAAGACCATGCTGTGCCGGGTGCTGGCAGAGCGCCTGCCCGCGCATGTCGACACCATACTGCTGTCCAACCCCGCGCTGGCGCGCGAGGAAATGCTCTACGCAATCGCCGACGAACTGGAAATGGACGTCGGCGACCAGCGCCAGCCGCTGCTGCTGCGCATGCTGCAGGATCATCTGATCAAGCTCTACGGCGAGGGCCGGCGCGTGGTGGTGCTGATCGACGAGGCACACGCGATGCCGCAGGAAACGCTGGAGCAGATCCGCCTGCTCTCCAACCTCGAGACCAGCCATTCGAAGCTGCTGCAGATCGTGCTGTTCGGGCAGCCCGAACTCGACGCGCACCTGGCCATGCCGCAAATGCGCCCGCTGAAGGAGCGCATCACCCACAGCTTCCGCCTCGAGCCGCTGCTGCGCTCCGATGTCGAGGCGTATCTCGATTTTCGCATGCGCGCGGCCGGCTACCGCGGGCCGAACGTGTTCGCGCCGGAAGCAGTGCGGCGCATCGTCAAGGCCTCCGAGGGCCTCACCCGGCGCGTCAACATCATCGCCGACAAGTCCCTGCTTGCAGCCTTCGCCGACAATCAGCACGGCATCACCGCAAAGCATGTGGACCGCGCCGTGCGCGACTCGGAATTCGATCAGCCGCGCAAAGGCAAGGCCAAAATCGGCATCGCCGCGGCAGGCGTGGCGGCCGGGCTGGGACTGGGGCTGGGCCTGCATTTTCTGCTGTCGCCGCCGGCATCACCGCTCGCGACGCAGGCCGCGGCGGCGAGCGGGCCGGTGACCGGCGCGAGCGCGGCGCCGCTGACGCAGGCATCGGCGCCGCCGGCACCCTCGGCGCCCGCGGCACAGGCGGCTGCGCGCGTACCTGCATCCTCCGCCGCAACAACGGCTGCGGCCGCGAGCACGCCAACTGTTGCGGCAGCGGCCGCTACCGCGGCGACTGGCGTCCCGCCCGCGCCCGCCGACACAGGCGGCGCACCGCCTGGCGTGCCGAACACCGTGCCGCCGCCCCCGCCCAGCGGCAAACTCCTGCGGACGCGTTTCGCCGCCACCCAGGAATGGCTGCGGGACGCGCCCGGCGATCGCTACTCGATTCAGTTATACACCGCGGGCACGCGCGACCTGCACAGCGTGGAAGAGCTGCTCGGGCGCGCAGCTGCGGACAAGCTCGAGCTTGCGGACTTCCATGTCTACGGCGTCAAGATCAACGATCAACAGCACTATCGCCTCGCGTATGGGCTCTATGCCGGCGTCACCGATGCCAATCAGGCGCTGCGCCGCCTGCCACCGGGCTACCGCCAATTCGGCCCCTACCTGCGCAGCGTCGAGCGCATGCGCAGCCAGAACCGGCAGTAGGCTTGCTTGCCGCCGCACGCGCCTACGACACGCTTATGCGCGCCACGCAGGAAGAGGCTTAGGCTGCATCTTCCATTTGCACCGTTGTGCTATATAATCAGGATGGGGAAACCATATACATATCAATGGCGAGCAGCATGAATCTTAAAGTTGGGCTGATGTTCGGCATGTGTCTGCTCGCCGCCGGCTGCAGCCTAGAGCCGATGAAGCCCTCGCCCGGGCATATGCAGCCTGTCGCGGCGGCGCCCGCAAACGAGATCCCGGAGCCGGTGCGAATCACGCCTCTCCTGCCCAAACCCAGGCCGGCGGCGCGGCCCGAAACCTATAGCGTGGTAGTCAATAACGTCAAGGTGCAGGAACTGCTGTTCGCGCTCGCGCGCGACGCCAAGCTCAACGT
>JAAOZY010000053.1 GCA_012274205.1 Betaproteobacteria bacterium | reverse complement strand
GTCCCCGGCCGCGCCGGCCGAGGACGAGACCGCGGTGATCCTCTACACCTCCGGCACCACCGGGCACCCCAAGGGGGCGATGCTCACGCAGCTGAATCTCGTCCACTCGGCGCTGCACTACCAGCATTGCCTGCAGCTGGGCGCAGGCGAGCGCGCGCTGCTCGCGGTGCCGGCGAGCCACGTCACCGGCCTCGTAGCCATCATCCTCGCCATGCTGCGCGTCGGCGGCTGCGTGCTGATGCTGCGCGATTTCAAGGCCCGGGCGTTTCTCGAGCTGGCGAGCCGCGAGCGCATGACGTTCACGCTGGTGGTGCCGGCCATTTACAACCTGTGCCTGCGCGAACCCGATTTCGAACAATTCGACCTGAGCCGCTGGCGCATCGGCGGCTTCGGCGGCGCGCCGATGCCGGAGGGCAGCATCCGCGCGCTGGCGCAGAAGCTGCCGCAGCTGCTGCTGGTGAACGCCTACGGCGCCACCGAGACCAGCTCCCCCGCCACCATCATGCCGCCGGGCGGGCAGGCCGCGCATCTGGACAGCGTGGGCGCGGTCCTGCCCTGCGCCGAGCTGCGCGTGATGGACGACGAGGGCCGCGAAGTCCCGCCCGGCGCGGAGGGCGAGATCTGGATCGCCGGCCCGATGGTGGTGCCGGGCTATTGGGACAATGCCGCCGCGACGCTAAACGAATTCTGCGGCGGCTACTGGAAATCGGGCGATATCGGTTCGATCGACGCGCACGGCTATGTGCGCATCTTCGACCGCAAGAAAGATTTGATCAACCGCGGCGGCTACAAGGTGTTCTGCGCCGAAGTCGAGAACGTGCTGTCGCTGCACCCGGCGGTGATCGAATCGGCGCTGATCGCGCGCGCGGACCCGGTACTCGGCGAAAAATCCCACGCTTTCATACTGCGCTCCGATCCGGCTTGCAGCGAGGACGAGTTGCGCGCGCACTGCGCGCGCCACCTCGCCGACTACAAGCTGCCTGACTTCATTACATTCGTCGAACAACCGCTGCCGCGCAACGCCAACGGCAAGCTGCTCAAGCGCGCGCTGCGCGAGCAGGCAGCCTCCGGCGCCTAGCGGCGCGAGCTTTCCGCCAGCACGAATCGCAGCGGGCGCGGCGGCGAAATCGCCAGTCTGCTTGTGATATATTAGTAATATATGTGACGCCATGTGCGACGACGAAAGCGAGGGAGCAAGGATGAGCAAATTGTTGAGCAGCGCTGCGGTCGCGCAATACAACCGCGACGGATTCTATTTTCCGGTGCCGGTCCTGTCCGCCGAAGAGGCGGCGCACTTCCGCCGCCGCCTGGAGCAGCACGAAGCGATAGCCGGCAAGCCGCTGCAGGGCAACTGGCGCCACAAGAGCCACCTGCTGTTCACCTGGGCGGACGAGCTGGTGCACCACCCGAAGATCCTCGATGCGATCGAGGACGTGATCGGACCCGACATCCTGTGCTGGACCACCAATTTCTTCATCAAGGAAGCCAATAACCCGGGCTTCGTTTCCTGGCATCAGGATGCAACCTACTGGGGGCTGGATCCGAACGACGTGATCACGGCGTGGGTGGCCCTGACCGATGTCACGCCCGAAAACGGCTACATGGAATTCCTCCCCGGCAGCCACAAGACCGACCAGTTGCCGCATGTCGATACCTTTCACAAGGACAATCTGCTGTCGCGCGGCCAGGAAATCGCAGTCGAGGTAGACAAGACCAAGACTGTGGGTATCCCGCTGCGCGCCGGGGAAATGTCGCTGCACCACATCAAGCTCGTGCACGGCTCCGAGCCGAATCGCAGCAATGACCGGCGCATCGGCCTGGCGATCCGCTACATCCCCACCTACGTGCGCCAGACCAAGGTGCGCGATTCGGCGGTCCTGGTGCGCGGCACCGACAGGTTCCACCATTTCGATTACGAACCGCGTCCGCAGGCGGACCTGGACGAACGCGCGCTCGCCGCGCACGACGACGCGGTGCAGCGCCAGGTCAAGGCGCTCTACCAGGGCACGAGCAAACAGGAGTTCCGGGCCTGAGCCCGGCGCTGCGGGCAGCATGGCGGAAGAACGCAAGAAGCTGAGCATCCCCGACCTCCTGGCGCGCAAGCGCGCCGGCGAAAAGGTCGTGATGGCTTCGATTCCGGACTATCCCACGGCGGTATGGGCGGAGCGCGCCGGCATCGACATCTGCGCCGTCGGCGACAGTCTGGGCATGGTGAGCTACGGCTACGCCAATACCCTGCCGGTCACCGTGGACCTGATGCTGGAGCACTGCCAGGCGGTGCGCCGCGGCGCCCCCAACACGTTCAGCCTGGTGGCCATGCCCTACGGCAGCTATCCGAACCCGGATGTCGCGGTCACCAACGCGCTGCGCTTCATGAAGGAAGGCGGCGTGGACTGCGTCAAGATCCAGGGCGGGCGCGACAAGTTCCAGCTGATCAAGGCGATTGCCGACGCCGGCGTGCCGGTGATGAGCCACGTCGGCATGTGTCCGCATTTCGTGCACCATTACGGCGGTTTCAAGCTGCAGGGCAAGACCGCCGAGGAGGCGCTCAAGATCATCGACGACGGCATCGCCATCCAGGAGGCCGGCGGCATCGGCTTCGAAGTCGAAGCGGTGCCGGCGCCGGTGGCGAAGGCGGTGGACGATGCGGTGGACATTTTCACCTTCGGCATCGGCGCCGGGCCGGCGAGCTGCGGTCAGCTGCTGCTCGCATTCGACCTGCTCGGCATGTTCGACCAGTTCAAGCCCAAGTTCACCAAGCGCTACGCCAGCATCGCGCAGATCGCGGTGGATGCGTTAAAGACCTACGCGGCCGAAGTGCGCAGCGGGCAGTTCCCCGATGCGGACCACAGCTACGCGATGAAGCCCGAGGAGCTGGCGCGGCTGGAGCAGGCGCTGCAGCAGAAGTAGCAGCCGCGCGCGCCGCGCCGGCGCAATCCGCCTACATCGCCACCGCGCCCGCCGCGCCGCCGCGCGCCACCGCCTCGTTTTCCTTCTGCTGCAGCGAGAAGATCGAAGTGTAGCCGCCCGACCAGTCTGGCGGGATCAGGCACGGACGCGGGTCGTGGTGCGCGAACAGCGCGCGCTTGCCGCGGATGATGGCCTGGTCGTACTTGGACTTGATCGGATTGCCGGTATAGGGGAAGGCATCCGCCGAACTCAGCGTGTACAGCAGCAGCGGGCGGCCGAGGTCCGAGTCATTGCGCGGCGAGCCGTGGATGGTGCGGCAGTTGTGCAGCGTCAGCGATCCCGCAGGGGCCACCGCATAGACGGCCTTGGCAGTGTCCAGACCGGCGATATCCCGCTCCGACAGGCAGCCGACCCAGTTCCCGTTCGCGTCGTACTGGTTCAGCACCGGTTCGATCAGGTGGCTCTTCGGGATGAAGCCCACCGGGCCCTGCTCCATGCTGCAGTCATAGATGTAGGTGCCTATGGTGAGCGGCGAATAGTTGGTATGCGGCCAGAACGAAATGTCGTAGTGCCACTTGACCTCTTCGCCGCCCTTCTTCCATTTGAAGTTCAGCTTTGAATGGTGGAATTTGACATCCGGACCGACCAGGTCGGCGACGATGTCGGGCATGGGCGATTGGGTGCAGTAGTCCCAGAACACGGGATGCTGTTCCACCGGGTTGGATACGCGGCGCAGGCGCGGGTCGTGCGGCTTGTGGTCCGGCTCCAGGTCGTAGATCACGTCCGACTTGCTCACCTTGCGGCTGCGCTCGATCAGTTCGTCCGTGGCGGCTCGCAGTTTCCTGATCCACTCGTCGCCGATGATCTTCTCGAGGATGATGTATCCCTCGCTGAAATACGCTTCGCGCTGCGCCTGCGTCAGGACGCGCGGCGGGATGGACAGGATTTGCTCGGGTGTCATGATGGTCTCCTTCGCTGTTGCTGCTAGTTTCCGAGGTACAGGCTCTTGATGGCGTCCGATTGGCGCAGCTCTTCCGACGCGCCCTGCAGCGAAATGCTGCCCGATTCGAGCACATAGGCGCGCCCGGCGCTGGCGAGCGCCATGGCCGCGTTCTGTTCGGCCAGCAGGATGGTCATGCCGCTTTGCGCGAGCCGGCGCACGATGTGGGCGATTTCCTCGACGATGATCGGCGCGAGGCCGAGCGTAGGCTCGTCCAGCAGCAGGCACTTGGGCTTGGCCATCAGCCCGCGCGCGATGGCGAGCATCTGCTGCTCGCCGCCGGACATCGAGCCGGCCTTCTGCGCGCGGCGCTCGTGCAGCCGCGGGAACATGTCGAATACCTGGTCGAGTTCCGCGGCGGCGTGGTTGCGGTCCGTCCGATGGTAGGCGCCCATCAGCAGGTTTTCCAGCACGGTGAACTTGACGAATACCTGCCGGCCTTCCGGTACCAGCACCAGGCCGCGATTCACGCGCTGGTGCGTGGACAAGGGCGTGATCTCCTCGCCGGCAAAGCGCAGCGTCCCGGAGCTCGCCGCCTTCAGTCCCAGCGCCGTGCGCAGCGTGGTGGTCTTGCCGGCGGCGTTGGCGCCGATCAGCGATACGACTTCGCCGGCGCCGACGTTTACCGTAACGTCCTTGAGCACGTGGTTCTTGCCGTAATGGACGTTGACCCGCTCGAACTCAATCATGGCGATGCCCCAGGTAGGCGGCGATGACGCTCGGATCGCGCAGCACCTCTGCAGGCGTGCCTTCGGCAATCTTGGCGCCGTGGTGCAGGCTGATGGCGCGGTCGGCGAGTTTGCCGAGGAATCCGACCTTGTGATCGATGATGCACAGGGTCGTGCCATGCGAGCGCAGGTCGCGCAGCACTGCTTCCAGGTTTTCTATTTCGGCCTGGCCGAGGCCCGATGCGGGCTCGTCCAGCAGCAGCAGTTGCGGCTCGCACATCAGCGCCATCGCCACGCCCAGCATCTTTTCCTCGCCGTAGGACAGTTCCGCCGCGGTCTGGTCGCGCGCCGCCTCCAGCCGGCACAGGCCGAGGACCTCCCCGGCGCGCCGCTCCAGATCGCCGCCGGCGTTGCCGGCGCCGGCGTTGATGAGCGTCGCGATGCGCCGCCAGCCGAGGCGCCGCTTCAGCATCAGGTGGCCCGCGATGATGAGGTGCTCGTACACGCTGAGTTCGGCGAACAGCTGCGGGTTCTGGAAGGTCTTCACCACACCGGCAGCGGCGATGTCATGCGGGCGATCGCCCTGGATTTCGCCTGTCTTCCAGATGATCTTGCCCGCGCTCGGCGCGTGTACTCCGGCGATCAGGCTGAGCAGCGTGGTCTTGCCCGAGCCATTGGGCCCGAACACGCCGACGATTTCGCCCGCGCCGATCGAGAACGAGAGGTCCGCAACGGCGGTAAGCCCGCCGAAGCGCTTGGTCAGGCCGGAGACTTCAAGCAGCATGGCGGCGGCGCCCGAGCGCGGCTAGCGTTCCATATATGCCTTGCGGCATCAGCAGGATCGTGAGGATCAGGATCGAGCCGTAGACGATGGAGCGAACCTCGGCGCTGAAGTGGATCAGGTGCGGGAGCGCGGTGAGCACCAGCGCGCCGATGATCGGAGCAGCCACCGCGCCGCGTCCGCCGAGCAGCACCATCGCCACGATCGCGAGCGATTGGTCGATCGACAGGAAGCCGGGCTCGATCGAGCCGAGATAGTAGGCGTAGAGGCTGCCGGTGACCGCCGCGATCATGTTGCCGGCGACGAAAGCGGCGAGCTTGTAGCGGAACACGTTGATGCCCAGCGTATCGCCCAACTCGTCGTTCAGGCGTATCGCGGCAAAACAGCGCCCCATCCAGGAGTTGACCAGGCGCCAGCACACCAGCACGGTCAGCGCGAGCGCGGCGAGGCTGACGTAGTACCACATCAGAGTGCCGTCGAGCTTGACCACGCCCAGCCCGGGCAGCCAGAGCGTCGGCTTGTCCTGCAGGATGATGCCGAGCGAACCGTTGGTGACGTCGTTCCAGTTGAGCACCACCAGGCGCGCCATCTCCGAGAACGCCAGCGTCACCACGGCGAAGTAGAACTCCTTCAGGCGGAAGCGAAAGCAGATGGTGCCGACGATCAGGGACAGCAGCATCACCAGGGCCGCTGCGAGCAGGGTGCCGCTCCAGAAGGACACCCCCAGGCGGGACATGGCGAGGTAAGTCGCGTAGGCGGAGATGCCGAACGCGGCCGCGTGGAACATGGAGAGCTGCCCGGTAAAGCCGAAGATCAGGTTGAAACTCACCGCGAGCATGCCGAGCAGGAAGGAAAACACCAGGATGGTCAGCGCGAAGTCGCTCTTCACCAGCAGCGGCAGGAGGGCGAACGCCGCCCCCACCGCAAGCAGGCGCGCACCGGCGTTCATTTGCGCCCCGCGAACAGGCCGGCCGGCTTGAACAGCAGTATGGCGACCAGGAAGACGAGACCGTAGGCGTCGCGAAACGCAATCGGCAGGTAGATCGACCCGACGCCCTCGGTGACGCCCAGGAGCACGCCGCCGAACAAGGATCCCATGACGCTGCCTATGCCGGCGAGGATGGCCGACTCGACGGCCTTCAGAATATACAGGCTGCCCATGGTCGGCTCGATCGAATAGAGGCTGGCGTAGAGCGCGCCGCCCAGCCCGGCAAGGCCGGTGGAATAGACCACCACGCCGGATTGCATCAGCCTGGTGCGCACGCCCATCAATTCCGCCGCTTCCGGATTCTGCGCATAGGCGTAAGCGGCGCGGCCGATCCAGGTGCGGGTCAGCGCCGCGTAGGTGGCGAGGATTACGCCCAGCAGCAGCAGGAACACCACCAGTTTCATTTTCGGCACCACCAGCCCGAAAAACATGAACACGCCGGGAAGCACGTACTCCATGTTCTTCGGCGTCGACGTCCAGATGAGCAGCGCGCAGCCTTCCATCACCGAGATCAGGCCGATCGAAACCAGCAGCCCGTTGACGAGATTGTTGCGCGTGAAGCGGAACAGCGTCTGGTCGGCGATGAGCCCGGCGAACGCGGTCACCGCCACTGCGCACACCACGGCCACCGGGTAGGGCATGCCGGCGCCGTCGGTGAAGTACCACGCCATGTAGCCGCCCAGCATCATGAACGCGCCCAGGGCAAAGTTCACGATGCCGGTGATGCCGAAGGTGAGCGTGACGCCTAGGGCGACGATCCCGTACAGGGTTCCGACTATGGCTCCGTTGAGAAGCTGGCCGACTATCAACTGCCCCACAGATTATTTCGGTTCAATGTGGGTCGAGGTGATCGTGCCGCCTTTCTTCATGTGCAGGATGTCGAAGTCGAACACCGCTTCGCCGGTGCTGTCGTAGCGGATGTTCCATACGCCCTTGTACTTGGACGTTATCAGCGCCTGCTTGACCTTGGCCACGTCGTCCACCGTGCCGGCCTTCTTCATCGCCGCGACCAGCATGTATACATGGTCGTAGCACGAGGACGAGCACAGCGGCGCCTGGTCATAGGGGAAATCGCGCTTGTAGAACGCCTTGTAGTCGGCGACGAAAGCCTTGGTCCTGGGCTCGGTCTTCTCGGCCGCCTCGAAATATTTCGGCAGATAGGCGATGTAGTCGTCGATCAGGTCCTTGTTCTTCAGGGCCGGGCCCATCGAGCCGCGCACGGTGAAGAACTTCTTGAACATGCCGGTTTCGGTCGCCTGGCGCACGATGTCATACAGCACCGCGTCGACGTAGCCGGGGAACAGGTAGTCGGGCTTGCCGGCCGCGAGCTTCGCCAGCGGCGCCGAAAAATCCTTGGTGCCCGGCTCGAACAGCTCGACCTGCAGGTCGATGCCCGCCTTCTTGAAGATCGGCGTGTAGATGTCGACTGCAACCTTGCCGAACGCGTCGTTCTGGAACAGCATGGCAACTTTCTTCGCGCCCTGCTTTTTCAGGTAATCGACCATCAGTTGGCCGAAACCGGCCTCGCCCGCGTCCCAGTTCCAGGTGCGCAGCAGGTATTCGTGGTTCGGCGTGCCCAGCTTCGCATGGATGGCAGTGGCGCCCCCCATCAGCAGGAATTTGCCGTTGTTCTGCGTCGTGTACGGCTCGATGCCGTTGAACACATTGGTCAGGAAGGGCCCGAACACGTATTTGACCTTGTCCTGCTCGAGCAACTGCTTCATCTGGATGAGCGCCTCCTGCGGGTTGGCGCGCGTGTCCGGCGAGATCAGCTCGAGCTTGTAGGTCTTGGCGCCGACCTTGAAGCCGCCCGACTTGTTGATTTCCTCGACCGCGAGCTTTGCGCCCTGGCTGCCCATCCAGCCATAGGTGGCGAGCGGTCCGGTCTGCGCCTCGATCTGCCCGATCTTCACCACGTCCTGCGCCGCGGCAGGCAGCGCAGCAAGCGCGGCCGCTGCGATGATGGCTTTCAAAAATCCGTTGTTCTTCATTTCTTCTGTCTCCTCCTGGTGGGTTGAACTGCGTGCGTATCAAGCGGGTTGCTGATCGAATGGCGCATGCTTCAGACTATGCTTCGCTATCGCCTGGACCAGCTCCGGTTTGATGTGCTTTTCGCTGTAACCGTTGAACACATGCCCGAGCAGGCCGCGCTTCAGGTCGCTCGTGCCCATGACCCAGTCGGCGATGGGAAATGTCAGGTTCATGTTGATGTCCATCATGATGCCCTGGTTGTGGTGCGCGGTATGGTGGCGCCGGATGGTGTTGACGAAGGGCATGTTGCGCACGAACCAGTTCTCGTGCACGTGGCAGCAGTAATGGAAGGTCTCGTAGATCAGGTACTGGCCGACCATGGTCACCATCAGGATGTAGCCGGCGTTGGGATTGACCAGCCAGCCGAGCAGGAGCGCGGCCGGCGTGCCCATGCCGATGAACGTGAACAGCGCGCGCCAGGGAAAGAAAATGATGCGGAATTCGCGCGTCGAGTCCACCGTCATCACGCCGTCGGTGAAGTACTGGTGGTGCTGGCGCGTATGGCGATCGTAGATGGCGCGCAGCGCCCACACGTCCACCAGGCGGTGCATGACGTATTTGTGGATCCACCACTCGAACAGGTTGGAAACGAAGAACACCGGCGCCACCAGCAGCCATTCCCAGCTTGCGCCCTGCATGCGCCCCACGCACCATGCGATCACCGCGATGCCGACCATGTACATCACCCCGACATGCACCAGTCCGCTGTACAGCGGATGGATCTGCGCCTGGTATTCCTCGCGGAACTTTCGCTGGCGTTCTGACATCGTCATGGGGGGCCTCCGTTTGCCGGCGCTGCCGCCCGCTGCGGCAGCGGCATTGCCTGTGATATATCATGCGTATATCTGATGCATGGTACCCGTCCCGGGGACCCAGATCAAGCGCCGCCGCCGCGTTATGTCCGAGCAGTGTGACTGCGGCGCCGCGCGTCTGCTTGCTTCTCAATACTCCGCGCTGACTGTAGCGCGCGTGAACTGCTCGATGTAGTCGAGCAGGCGGTCGGAAGCGGCGCAGGCCGCTTTCTCGTTCTGTCCCGCGATCGCGCGCGCCACGTCCGCGTGGAGCTTCGCCGCATGCGGCATGTCGGCCGCCTGCTTGTAGTGGATGTACCAGAAACGCCGCGAGCGCGAATGCACCAGGCTCATCGCCCCGGCGGCGAACTCGTTGCGCGCCGCCACCACGGTGAGTTCGTTGAATTCGCGGTCGATGCGCATGAAGCTGACTTCGTCGTTGCCCTTCGCGCTCTTCCCGAACCCGTTCGCGATCTCGAGAAAGCGCGCGCGTTCCTCGGGCGTGGCGCGCCGCGCCGCGCTCCTCGCCACGAGGCGCTCGACCTCGCGGCGCACCTCGAGCAGCAGCAACTGGCTCTTGACGTTGATTTCCGAGACGATGATGCCGCGCCGCGGCAGGATCGTGACCAGGCGCTCGCGCGCCAGGCGCTGCAGTGCCTCGCGGATCGGCGTGCGCCCGATGCCCAGGCGCTGGGAAAGCGCCGCCTCCGATACCGCGCTGCCCGGCGGCAGCTTCAGCGTCACGATCAGCTCTTCCAGGTCGCCGTAGGCGCGGTCGGTGAGGCTTGCCTCGGCCGCGCCGCCGGCGGATTTCCTTTTTACGATTTTGCGGGCCATCAGTGCTGCCGGCGCTTTTCCACCATGCCGAGGAATTTGTCGTATTCCTTTTCGTCCACGCCGTAACTGTGCTCGTCGTCGGGGAAGGTGCCGCCCTTGACGTCGGCGATGTAGGCCTTGATGCCGCTCACCGCGACTTCGGTGAGGTTGGCGTAGCGTTTGGTGAATTTTGGCTTGAAGTCGGTGAACACGCCAAGCAGGTCATGGCACAGCAGGATCTGGCCGTCGGTGCCCACGCCCGCGCCGATGCCGATGGTCGGAATTTCCAGCTGCGCGGATATCACGGCCGCGATCTTCGCGGGCACTGCCTCGAATTCCAGCATGAAACAGCCGGCGTCCTGAATGGCAAGCGCGTCGTCCAGGATTTTCATCGCGGCGTCCGCCGTGCGGCCCTGGATCCTGAACCCGCCGAACATCGCGACGGTGTGCGGCGTGAGGCCGATATGCGATGCCGTGGGTATGCCGGCATCGACCAGCGCCTTGAGGATGTGCGCCTGCGATTTCCCGCCCTGCGGCTTGACCGCATCGGAGCCCGCATCCTGCATGAAGCGCGTGGCATTCACCAGTGCGCGCTCGATGGTGTTGTAGCTCTGGTAGGGCATGCAGCCCAGGACGAAAGTATTGGGCGCGCCGCGGCGGATGGCGGCAGCGTGCATTGCCATCATATCCATGGTTGCCGGAATGGTGGTCGGATGGCCGTGCGCGATCATCGCCAGGCTGTCGCCGACGACGGCCACGTCCACGCCGGCGGACTCGGCCCACTTCGCCGCGGTGTAGTCCGGCACCGACATGTAGACCATTTTTTCGCCGCTGTGCTTGGAGTCGCGAATCTCCTGAATGGTCCGCTTCTTGCGCTCGGCGACTTTGGCTTGCTCCACCACCTGGCTCTCCTGCATCTAATATACGACTAGTATATCAATTGCCCGCCCGGGCGGGCCGGATGGTAACATTTCAGCGTGCCCAGACCAATGGAAGAAGACTGGGGAGGAGACCGTTTTCAGTTCGCCGGTCTGCGTCCGGCGCCTTGCGCACGACGCCGAAGGCGCCACCCCGTCTGCCGTTGCACGGACATTGGCTGAATGGTCGCGGTGTAGCGTAGACACCGCGAAGAATCGAAGTTCATCGAAAGGGCTTGATCATGCACGCGCCGACTTTGTACACCGCGCTTCGCGTCATACGGGAGGAGCACCACCGGCTATCGGCCGTGATCCAGGGCATGCTGTACTTCGTGCGCACCATCGACAAAGGCGGGCAGGTTCCCGACCTGAAGGTGTTTCGCGCGATGCTGTTGTACATCAGCGACTATCCGGAGAAAGTGCATCACCCGAAAGAGGACCACTACCTGTTCGCGCAGCTGCGCAAGAGGACGCATGAAGCCGACGCCGTGCTGGACGAACTGGAAGCGCAGCACGGCAAGGGCGATGCGCTGGTGCGCGCGCTGGAACATGCGCTGACGCGCTATGAATTGCTCGGCAGGACGGCGTTTCCGGAGTTCCTGGCGCTGGTGGAAAGCTATGCGCAGTTCTATTTCGCGCATATGCGCCTGGAGGAGGAAGCGATCATGCCGGCGGCACAACGGGCCCTGACGCCTGAAGACTGGGCGAGCGTCGATGCCGCGTTCGACGCCAACCGCGATCCGCTTGCGGGCGGCGAATACAAGGAAGGCCTGGACCGGCTGTTCAGCCTGATCGCCAATATCACCCCTGCCCCCATCGGCCTCGGTCCGGAAAACCGCTGACGGCGCCCGGCCCGAAGGCGCGCGGCGCGGCGCCAGCCGCGCCCGCCTTGCGACCGGATCCGTACTGAGCGCCGCCATGTCCGGCAGAGAAGACCGTCCGCACGCTGACCGATCCATGCTGCGGCAGCCTGCATCTTCCTGTACCCTTTCCCGCCATGGACCTGAACAGCGATTTTGAGCAGCGCGTGGTGCTAAGCGCGCAGGCGGCCGCCTGGACCGCCTCGCCGCTGCCCGGCGTGGAGCGGCGCATGCTCGACCGCATCGGCGCGGAAGTGGCGCGCGCCACGAGCATCGTCCGTTATGCCGCAGGTTCGCGTTTCGAGCGTCATGTGCACGGCGGCGGCGAGGAAATCCTGGTGCTGCAGGGCGTGTTCTCGGACGAGAACGGCGACTACCCTGCGGGCACCTACCTGCGCAATCCGCCCGGCAGCAGCCACGCGCCGTTCTCGCGCGCCGGCTGCACGCTGTTCGTCAAGCTGTGGCAGTTCGCGCCGGAGGACACGCGGCCGGTGCGCATCGATAGCGCAAGCTCCGCCTGGCATCCGGGACTGGTGCCAGGGCTGTCGGTCATGCCGCTGCACGAGTACGACGGCGTGAACACGGCGCTGGTGCGCTGGGCGCCACATACGCGCTTCAACGCGCATACCCATCCGGGCGGCGAGGAAATCCTGGTGCTGGAAGGCGTGTTCCGCGACGAAGACGGCGACTATTGCGCCGGCACCTGGCTGCGCAGCCCGCGCGGCAGCCGCCACACGCCCTACACCGGCGCCGAAGGCGCGCTGATCTATGTCAAGGTCGGCGCGATCGGCGCGAATTTCCTGAGCCTTCCGGCGCAGGCGGGGGCGCAATCCGCGCCGCAGGCGACATGAGCATCCCCACCGACAAGGACGCATCGATGCTGGACCAACACGATGAAGGCATGCAATTGGTGCATACGCGCCAGATCGTCTGCCGCGGCTACCGCCGCCGCGACGGCCTGTGGCAGATCGAAGCCAGCGTCGCCGACGAGAAAGGGCAGGCGGTGCCGTTCAACTCGCGCCCGCCGGTGCGCGCCGGCGAGCTGATTCATCATCTGGCGCTGCGCGTGCTCATCGACGACGACTATACGATCCGCGACGCCTCGGCCGAAACGATGGCGGCGCCCTGGCCTGCGTGCAGCGACATCGCCGCCGACTATCGCAAGTTAATCGGCCTGCGCATCGGCCCCGGATTCACCCGCGCCGTCAGGGAACTGCTCGGCGGCACGCGCGGCTGCACCCACCTGAGCGATCTCCTCGGCCAGGTGGGCAACACCTATATGCAGGCCTCGTTCCCGGACCGCCTCGCGCGCCAACAACGCAGCGGCGACGACCCGCGCGCGTGGACGGACGCGGGCACGCTGGCTTTTGTCGATGGCTGCCACGCATGGCGCAAGCAAGGCCCGGTGCTCGCCGGCGAGTATCCGCAACTGGCGGACGAGGAAACCTGATCGCGCGCGGGGCCAGGCGGCGCGCAGATGCCGCGCCGCACGCGCTTTGGGCGGAACACCAACAGATCCTGCGGCAGTTCTCAGCTTGAACCGCAGTGCCCGCGGATGTTCGAAAAACCGGCGCGTCGAACGTGAAATAGTTGACCGACGGCGCGGTACGACGGCAAGTCGCCAATGCTGGATAATGCCGGTTCTTCGACCGCCAGCCAGAACTATCCGCTAATGCAGAAAACCGCCGTCGGCGCGATACCCAACCCCGCGGCCCCGATGACGGGACGCGCGGCGGTGTTTCCGATACTGCTCGGACTCGGCTTCTGCCATCTGCTGAACGACCTGATGCAGTCGCTCATCTCCGCGCTCTACCCGATGCTGAAGCAGCAATTCCATCTGGACTATGCGCAGGTCGGGCTGATCACGCTCGCGTTCATGCTCACGGCCGCGCTGCTGCAACCGACTGTCGGCATCTATACGGACCGCAAGCCGCTGCCCTATTCGCTTGCGTTTGGCATGGGCGCAACGCTGCTCGGGCTGGTGCTGCTTTCCATCGCCCGCAGCTATGCGTCGGTGCTGCTGGCCGCGGCCCTGGTCGGCACCGGTTCGGCGGTGTTTCATCCGGAGGCCTCGCGCGTCGCCCGGATGGCATCGGGCGGACGCTACGGCGTCGCGCAATCGATTTTCCAGGTCGGCGGCAATCTCGGCCAGGCGATCGGCCCGCTGCTGGCGGCCTTCGTCGTCCTGCCGCGCGGCCAGGGCGCGATCGCCTGGTTCTCCCTTGCCGCGCTGCTCGGCATGACGGTACTCGCGCGCGTCGGCGCCTGGTATGCAGGCGAACTGCGCGCGGCCCTGCGCCCGGCGAAGGCCGGCGCTTCCGCCGGCGGAATTCCGCAGGCGCGTGTAGTCTTCTTCGTGTTCCTGCTGATGCTGCTGGTATTCTCGAAGAACGTCTACACCGCGAGCCTGACTTCCTACTTTACCTTCTACCTGATCGGGCGCTTCCACCTTTCGGTGCAGGCTGCGCAAGTTCAACTGTTCGTGTTCATGGCGGCAATTGCAGTGGGGACGCTCATCGGCGGCCCGATCTCGGACCGCATCGGCCGCCGGCCGATGATCTGGATTTCGATCCTCGGCGCGCTGCCGTTCACGCTGATGCTTCCTTATGCCAGCCTGTTCTGGACTGCCGTGCTGACCGTCATCATCGGCTTGCTGATGGCTTCGGCATTCCCCGCGATTCTGGTCTATGCGCACGAGCTGCTGCCCGGGCGCATCGGCCTGGTATCGGGCATGTTTTTCGGCTTCGCCTTCGGCCTGGGCGGGGTGGGCGCCGCAGCCATGGGCCGCATCGCCGACGCGCAGGGCATCGCCTATGTCTACCAGCTCTGTTCCTATCTGCCTGCGATCGGCATGCTGGTCTGGTTCCTGCCGAATCTGGAAAAAAGCCGCGCGCGTTCTTCCGGCTGAGGCTTGGCGCCCTGCCATGCTGCCGTCGCTTCGACCGAGGTCCCGCCTGCGGGCGCCGCGCTGGGGGAATACAAACCGGCCGCCGCCTGTATACCATCCGCTGGTACGGAACGCTGACCGCGGCGCGTTTTCAATTGAAGAAGAAAGGGG
>JAAOZY010000313.1 GCA_012274205.1 Betaproteobacteria bacterium | reverse complement strand
GCGCGCGCACCATTTCAGAACTCCAGCGGCTCGAAATCGAGTTTGGTCACGCCGCACTCGGGGCAATACCAGTCGTCGGGAATATCGGCGAGGCGCGTGCCCGACGCGAGCCCGTGCTCGGGATCGCCGGCTGCCTCGTCATAGACGTAGCCGCACACCTTGCACAGCCATTGGGTGGTTTCGACCGCCGTGTTCATGCGGCCTCCTTTGCAGCGGTGTTCGCGGCTGCGTTTGCGCCTTCGATGCGCGCGATCTCGCGCCGCAGGTGCTTGATCGCGGGCGTCACGATGGCGATGAAATAGGACTCGCGCAGGCGCCGCTGCGCCGGACTTTTCTGCAGATAGCCCTTGGCGCCCATGTGCAGCATGGCCGCATGCGCTGCCTTCACCGAATACTCGCCGCCTGCGAGGCGCAGCTTGAGCACGTCGAGCACCACTTCCGCCTGCGGGTTGGCGCTGAGCGCATCGGCCAGCGCGTAGCTCGCTGCGCGCGCGTCCTGCAGCACGGCATCGATGTCGCCGGCCTGATCGTCGAGAAACTGGTTGACGTGCGCATGCGACTTGTTCGACTGCTTCATCATGCCGACGCAGGCCTCGATCAGGCCCAGCCCCATGCCCATCTGCGTCAGGATCATGCCCGGCTTGATGCGCCGGATATAGGTCGCGGACTGCCCCGGATGCGACAGCACCATGCAATCCGGAACGATGGCATCGCGGAAATGACAGGCGAGCGTGCGCGTGCCGTCGAGCGCGACGAAATGCGCGCAATCGACCAGCTTGAAGCCGGGCTGCTGGCAGTCGACAAGAATGAACACCAGCGCGTCGTCGCCCCTGGCCTGGCCCTCGACCGGGCAGCCAGTGGCGAAGTAGTGCGCAGGCCCGAGGTTCGACACCCAGGGCAGCACGCCGTTGACCAGATAGCCGCCATCGACGCGCTTTGCCGAGAGGCGGAAATCCTCGATGGTGTCGCAGGACTTGACCGTATTCGACAGGCCGGTGCCGACCAGCAGCTCGCCGCGCGCGATGCGCGGCAGGAACTCGGCCTGCAGCGCAGTATTGCCCGACATCTGGATATAACGCGCGCACGCGGTCTGGCACCAGATCAGAAAGCCGGTGGACAGGCACAGCTTCGACGCCTCTTCCATGACCTGGATGACGTGCTTCAGGCCGAGGCCGTTGCCGCCGAATTCCGGCGCCACCGCGCCGGCATAGCCGCCGGCCGCACCCAGGGCGCGCAGAAACTCCTGCGGATATTCCGCCTTCAGGTCGACATCGATCACTTTGGGGGCGAGCATTTCGCCGATGAGTTTCCTGATGCCGCCGAGACTGGCATCGGCCTGATCCGGCTGCCCGGTGAATTCACGGGCGGGGGCTTCGCGCACCGAAGCGGCGGTGGAAGCAAGTGCGGCAGACATGTCGTTCTCCTTGCGTTGCGGTTGATCGCGAGTCGAGTTCGCTCAGCGTGACCATCGCAAGGCCTGTGCCACATCAGTCAATGCCGCGCGATCAATAACTTAAGTCGAAGCGCGCAAGTCTGGCGGCGGACAAAACGTACACACATTGTTAACACTTTGGCGTCATCGAAGCCGTCGCGGATGAAGCGCGGACGCGATCAGACCTGAATGCTAAGGCCTTGTAAGCGCGCGCCTAAAAGGCGGGGATACGCCGCCATCTGCGGCGATGGCACGCTTCGTGCGAAATGTGCGGTGAGGCGCTGATTCGAATCAGCGTTATCCCAACCCGCAATTGATCAGGAGAATGTCATGTCCGCTCTCGCCGAAACCGCCGTAGCGCCGGTCAAGACCGCCGCCGCAACCCAGACCGTCAAGACTTATCTGCGCCCGATCGACCGCGACGGACTGGAGAAATTCGCCGCGGCCGGCCGCGCCGATCCCGCGCGCCGCGGCACCAACAAGGTACATACCGTGATGCAGGGCCAATACCGCTCGTGGAGCTACGTCGGCATCCACAATCCGGTGATCGTCGACGAGCCGCTGCATCTGTTCGGCGAGAACACTGCGCCGGCGCCGGGCGAGATCGTGCTCTCGGCGCTGGGCGGCTGCCTCGGCGTCGGCATCACCGCGGTCGCCACGCACCGGCAGGTCAAGCTGTCGAAGCTGGAGATATTTCTCGAGGGCGATATCGGCAACCCCGCCGCCTGGGGCGCCGGCGGCGCCGAAATGATACCGGAGCAAATGGGCTTCCAGGCCATCCGCGTCAAAGTAATCATCGAGGGCGATGCCACGCGCGCCGAACTCGACGACATCGTCAAGCACGCCAACTACTACTCGCCCGTGGCCAACACGATGCGCAACCCGATTGCGTTTTCGATCGCCACGGCCGACTGAGGCCGCCGGATTCGGGCCGCCGCCGCCGGGCTGCGCTCAGGCCAGCCCGAGTTTTGCGATGCGGTAGTTGAGCTGGCGCAGGGTGAGCCCCAGCGCCTGCGCGGCGCGCGACTTGTTGCCGCCCGCGGCTTTGAGCGCGGCGCCGATGTCGGCGCCATCGTCCGCCGCCACCGGCCGCCATTCGCGCACGCGGCCGGCGCGCGCGGTCGCGCCCTCGCGCAAGCCGTTCGCTCCGGCTGCCTTGCGCGGCTGCAGCACATCGACCGGCTGCCCCTGCGCCTCGGTCACCAGCGCATACTCGACCGCCGCGTCGTCGATGCGTTCGCCTTCGGCGAGCAGCACCACGCGCTCGAGCACGTTGTAGAGCTGGCGGATGTTGCCCGGCCAGGGATAGGCAACCAGGCTCGCCATCGCCGCCGGCGCCAGCGCCACCCTGCGCCCGTAGGCGAGATTGATCTGCTCGAGGAAATGCAGCGCCAGATGCTTGATGTCCTCGGCGCGCTCGCGCAGCGCCGGCAGCGCGATCGGGATCACGTTGAGGCGGTAGAACAGGTCGGCGCGAAAGCGCCCTTCGGCGACGAGCCGCTGCAGGTCGCGGTGCGTGGCCGCGACAATGCGCACGTTGACGGCAATCTCCCTGCGCCCGCCGATGCGCTCGATCACATGCTCCTGCAGCACCCGCAGCAGCTTCACCTGCAGCGCGAGCGGCAGGTCGCCGATTTCGTCGAGGAACAGCGTGCCGCCGTCGGCCATCTCGAAACGCCCCGGGCGCGCCTGCACCGCGCCGGTGAACGCGCCCTTATCGTGGCCGAACAGCTCCGCTTCGAACAGCGTGTCGGGAATGGCCGCGCAATTGACCTTGATGAACGGCGCCGCCGCGCGCGGGCTCATGCGGTGCAGCGCCTGCGCGAACAATTCCTTGCCGGTGCCCGATTCGCCGAGCAGCAGCACGCTCGCATCGCTCCCCGCCACCTGCTCCAGCTGGCGCCGCGCGCGCGCGAGCAGCGGCGAGCGGCCGACGATGCCGTGCATGGCCGGGGTGGACTGGCTCTGCGCCAGCGCCTGGCGCAGGCGCCGGTTTTCGTCCTCGAGGCGCGCCGTGCGCTCGGCCACCAGGCGGTTGACCTGCAGCACCTGGCCGACCAGCGTGGCGACGGTGCGCAGAATCGCCATGTCGGCGGCAAGCGCGCGGCGGCGCTGGCGCAGGCGATGCACGCCGAGCACGCCGGCGACGCACCCGTCGACCTGCAGCGGCAGCACGATGAAGGACACCGTTTCCTGCGGCAGGCTGGCGCGGCGTACGGCGCGCGCGAGATAGCCGGGCTCGCGGTCGATGTCCTGCACGATCAGCGTCTCGCCGGTGCGCATCGCGCGGCCGGTGATGCCCTCGCCCAGCGCGTAGCGGCCGCGCGCGATCTCGGCGCGGGTAAGGCCATAGGCGTGGCGGATCGCGAGCATGTCGCCGTCGGGCTCGGGCAGCACCACGCGGCCGCGGTTGAGGCCCAGCAGCTCGGACAAGAGGTGCAGCATTTCGCGGATCACCCGGTCGGGTTCGAGGCTGCGGCCCATGAGGCCGATGCATTCGCGCACCAGCAGCGTTTCCTGCTGGTGCAGGGTTTCGGCCGGGCGCTCGATTTCAGGATAGGGCTTGATGTGCGGCATGCGCGATTTCAGATTGGGCGTGTGTCATGACTCCGCCGGCGGGCGCGCCGTTCGCGCACGCGCGCGGCGGGACGCTACTGGAGCAGATCCGCATTGGTCTGATCCTTGCCCAGCAGCGCAATTTTGACGGGCTCGACATGCCAGATGTCGCGGCAGTATTCGCGGATGCTCCGGTCGGAAGAGAACCAGCCCATGCGCGCGACGTTGAGTATGGACATGCGCGTCCAGGTATCGCGCTTGGCGTAGGCGGCGCTGACCGAAGCCTGGCTGTCGACATAGGACTGGAAATCCGCCAGCAGGCGATAGTTATCGCCATACAGCAGCGAGTCCACCAGCGGCCGGAACAGCTCGCGGTCGCCGCCGGAAAAATGGCCGTCGCGAATCAGGTCGATCACGGCGCGCAGCTCCGCATTGTCGCGGTAGATCGCACCGGGCTCGTAGCCATTGCTCCAGCTGGCTTGCACTTCCGCCGCGCTGAGGCCGAACAGGAAAAAATTCTCCGCGCCCACGCGCTCGCGGATTTCCACATTGGCGCCATCCAGCGTGCCTATGGTGAGCGCGCCGTTCATCGAGAATTTCATGTTGCCGGTGCCTGAGGCTTCCTTGCCCGCCGTGGAGATCTGCTCGGACAGATCCGCGGCCGGATAGACGCGCTGGCCGTTGGTGACGTTGTAGTTCGGCAGGAACACCACCTTGAGGCGGTCGCCGACCGCTGGATCATTGTTGACCACCTCGCCCACGGCGTTGATCAGCTTGATCATGAGCTTGGCGAAATGGTAACCGGGCGCGGCCTTGCCGCCGAAGATGAAGGTGCGCGGCTGCACCTGCGCATTCGGGTCGGATTTGATGCGGTGGTACAGCGCCACGATGTGCAATACGTTCAGATGCTGGCGTTTGTACTCGTGAATGCGCTTGACCTGCACGTCGAACAGGGATTCCGGGTCGATCGAGATGCCGGTGATGCGCCGCACGTAGGTGGCCAGGTCCTCCTTGACCGAGCGTTTGATATAGCGCCATTCGCGGCGGAAGCCGGCATCCTCGCTGTGCGCTTCGATCCGGCGCAGCTGCTCCAGGTCGCGCAGCCAGCCATCGCCGATGACGCCGCACAGAAAGCGCGTCAGGCGCGGGTTGGTGAGCGCCATCCAGCGCCGCGGTGTCACGCCGTTGGTGACGTTGAAGAATTTTTCCGGCCACAATGCGTGGAAATCCGCCAGCACGTCCCGCTTCAGCAATTCGCTGTGGAGCGCCGCGACGCCGTTGATGGCATGGCTGCCGACGCTCGCCAGGTTCGCCATGCGCATGTGGCGCTCGCCGTATTCGTCGATGATGGACAGGCGCGCGAGGCGCTCGTGCTCGCCGGCGAAACGCCGCCGCGCTTCCTCGAGAAAGCGCGCGTTGATCTCCATCACGATTTCCACATGGCGCGGCAGCACGCGCGAAATCAGCGACAGCGGCCAGCGCTCCAGCGCCTCGGGCAGCAGGGTGTGGTTCGTGTAACCGAAGCATTGCGTGGTGACCGACCAGGCCGCGCTCCACTCCATGCCCTGCTCATCCACCAGCAGCCGCATCAGCTCCGCGATGGCGATGGCCGGATGGGTGTCGTTCAGCTGCACCGCGAACTTTTCGTGGAAGCGCTCCAGCGGAATCTTCTGGCCGCGCATGATGCGCAGCATGTCCTGCAGCGAGCAGGAAACGAAGAAGAACTGCTGCTCCAGGCGCAACTCCTTGCCCTGCACCTGCTCGTCGTTCGGGTACAGCACTTTGCTGATGTTCTCCGACACAATCTTCTGCTGCACGGCGCCGTAATAGTCGCCGCGGTTGAACACACCCAGGTCGAAGGACTCGGGCGCCTCGGCGCGCCACAGGCGCAGGGTGTTGGCGGTATTGTTGCGGTAGCCGAGTATCGGCGTGTCGTACGGTATGCCCATCACCCGGCGCCCCGCGATCCAGCGCACATGCGCCCGGCCGGTCGGATCGGTGTAGCGCTCCGTGTGGCCGCCGAGTTTCACCTCCACCGCCCATTCGGGCCGCGGCAACTCCCAGGGATTGCCGTTGCGCAGCCATTTGTCGGTCTGCTCGACCTGCCAGCCGTCGCGCAGCGACTGCGCGAAGATGCCGAATTCGTAGCGGATGCCGTAACCGAGCGAGGGAATTTCCAGGCTCGCCATGGAATCCAGGTAGCAGGCCGCGAGCCGCCCCAGGCCGCCATTGCCCAGGCCGGGCTCTTCCTCCTGCCCCACCAGTTCCTCGAAACTCAGGCCCAGGTCGCGGATCGCCTCGCGCACCGGCTGCTCGATGCCGAGGTTGATCAGGTTGTTTACGAGATGCGGGCCGAGCAGAAACTCGGCGGAGAAATAGGCGACCGTGCGCGATCCTTCGCGCGTATAGGTGGACGCGGTGCTGATCCAGCGCCGCAGCAGCCGGTCGCGCACCGTGTAGGCGAGCGCCATGTAGTAGTCGTGCTTGCTCGCCAGCGCCGGAAACTTTCCCTGCACGTAGTACAGATTGTCGAGAAAGGCGCGTTTCAGCGCGGCCTTGCTCAGGCCGGTGCGGTCGTCCTCGAGTTCCGGCGGGCCGGCATCCGGACGGGGCCGGGCACTCATCAACATTCACTCCTCTGCAGCTGCGTGGTATCTGTCGTGGGACGCGAGCAAGTTATATGCCCGCTGGCACGGCGTTTGCGTTCGCAATTCTAATGGCAATTCAGCGGCGAAAACCGGGCTGCAGGCATTTCGTGCCGGTGCGGCGACAGGGCTGCTCGCCCCAAAAGGATGCAGCGGACGGCGCAGGAAACGCAAACGCGGCGGCGCAGAACGCTTTGATGCGTCCTGCCGGCTTCATCATATAATCCGCCAGTCCGCGATTGCCTCGCGCCATCTGGGGGAAACACCATGCCATCACTACCATCCCGTATCTGCGCGGCGATCCTGATCGCAGGCGCTTCGATGACCGCGTTTGCCGATCCGATGTCGCCGGTCGGCAGCTGGAACACCATCGACGACGAGACCAACCAAGCCAAGTCCGTGGTGCGCATCACCGAAAACGAGGGCGTGATTTCCGGAACCGTCGAGAAAATCGTCGACCCCGCCAAGCAGGATTCGAAATGCGACGACTGCGCCGCGGACGATCCGCGCAAAGGCAAGCCGGTGATCGGCATGACCATCCTCACCGGCCTGAAAAAGGAAGGCGACAATATCTGGGGCGGCGGCAAGATACTCGATCCCAAGAACGGCAAGACCTACAACGCCAAGGTGACGCTCATCGACGGCGGCAAGAAACTCGAGATGCGCGGCTCGATCCTGTTTTTCGGCCGCACCCAAACCTGGATCCGGGTGAATTAGGCGCCGGCGTCGACGCGGCTGCGCGCGCCGGCACGAACACGAACAATAGGCAAAACGGGGACGACTCGCAGGACTGCCGGCGTGTGCGGCCGGCGCAAATTCAGAACCCGGGATCCGCTAGCGCGGCGAACTGTGCCGCAGCATCGACAGCAGATTCAGGCAGATCAAATGCGCGATGCGCTGCTTTTCCGGGCGCGGCTGTTTGTGCCGCAGCTGACGGCAGAGCACGCGCGCCGTTTTGATTTCGGGTGCAAAGCTGCGCGTGTTCGCTGCATCCCGTCGCGGCACCGGCGCCTCGCCAAACAGATCGCCGGACTCCCCGGTAACGCCTATGCAATTCGCCATTTAGCACCTCGCATACTCGCAACAATCTATTCGACACCGCTCGTGCTTTGAAGTTTCCTCCATATGCGCCAGACGGTATTGCGTTAGCGCAAACAGCGCAGCAATTTTCCGCCGCGGCTCAACCTGGTAGTTTGCTGCGAAAGCACTTTGATAAAACGCGCTATGTATTTGCTTCGACGCGCGAAGCATTAAAATCGGCCTAAGCACGTCGGCCACTCGCCTGGCGCGCGCCCGCTCCGGCGTCAAGGAACCAGTATAAAATGATGCCGGCGCCCGCCTTATGCGGTGCGAAAAGGCGCACGCCACGGGCGGCGCCCCTTCATTCAACTGACAGCAAAAGGATCCACATGAGGGTTGACCAGTACATGAACTGGCCAGTGCTTACGATCACGCCGCAGACCGAATTTCACCGGGCGTTCGACTTGATGCACAGCCGCGGCATTCACCATTTGCCGGTAGTCGAAGGCACGCGCGTGGTCGGCATTGTCGCCGAGCGCGACCTGCTGCTCGCTGCGGCGAATTTCGGCTCGGCCGAGGTTCCCGTGGCCGACATCATGCGCGGCCCGCCGGTCTGCATTGCGGCCGAGGCACAGCTGAAGCAGGCCGCCAGGCTGCTCGTGATCAAACATATCGGCAGCCTGCCGGTGCTGAACAAGCGCAAGGAACTCGTCGGCATCATCACCGAGACCGACATCTTCAAGATCGCCGCGGGCATGCTGCACGCGCATCCGGTCCCGCGAAAGAAAGCGAAAAAGGCGGCAAAGAAATCCGCGAAGAAGCCGCTCAAGCCGGCGGCCAAGCCGAAGCGCAAGCCCGTCGCAAAAACCGCCGCGAAGCGCAAATAGCGCGGCTGCGGCGCCTCAGCTGTTCGTAATCCAGTACTCGTCGCGCAGGAGGCGCTTGAGCAGCTTGCCCGTCGGCGTGCGCGGCAGCTCGGCCCTGAAGTCGACGCTGCGCGGGCACTTGATTGGCGACAGGCGCGCCTTGCAGTAGGCGATCAGTTCGTCCGCCAGATCCGCGCCCGGCGCAAAGCCCGGCAGCAGCTGCACCACCGCCTTCACCTCCTCGCCCATCTCCTCGTTGGGCACGCCGAACACGGCGACGTCGGCGACCGCGGGGTGATTGACGAGCACGCTCTCGGCCTCCTGCGGGTAGATGTTCACGCCGCCCGAGATGATCATGTAGGCCCTGCGATCGGTGAGATAGAGATAGCCGTCCGCGTCGAGGTAGCCAAGGTCGCCGAGGCTGGACCAGCCCCGCGCGTTGTACGCGCCTTTGGTCCTGGCCGGGTCATTGTGATAGGCGAACTCCGGCCCTCCGGAAAAATACACCTGCCCGATCTTCCCTGTGGGACATTCATTGTCGTCGGCGCCGACGATGTGGATCTGGCCGGCGAGCGGGCGGCCGACCGTGCCGCGGTGCGCGAGCCAGTCCGCGGTATTCGCGATGGTGGCGCCGTTGCCTTCGGTGCCGGCGTAATACTCGATGAAAATCGGCCCCCACCAATCGATCATTTTCTGCTTTACCTCGACCGGGCAGGGCGCGGCCGCATGCACCGCAGCCCTGAGCGAAGAGACGTCGTATCTGGCGCGCACCGCATCCGGCAGCTTCAGCATGCGCACGAACATGGTCGGCACCAGCTGCGTCTGGGTACAGCGGTACTGTTCGACCAGGCGCAGATACGCCTCCGGGTCGAAACGCTGCATGATGACCGAGCTGCCGCCGAGCGCGCCGACCATCATGTTGAAGCGCAGCGGCGCAGCGTGATACAGCGGCGCCGGCGACAGATACACGCTCGCCGCGTCGACGCCGCACATCTTCTGCACCAGCAGCTGCAGCAGCGGCGACACCGTCCCGAGCGGCTCGTTCCTGAATTGCGGCTTGACGCCCTTGGGCCGGCCGGTGGTGCCGGAGGAATAGAGCATATCGTAGCCGACGATCTCGTCGGCGATCGGCGTCGCCGGCTGCGCCGCGAGCGCGGCATCCCACGATTTCCAGCCGGGCGCCGGCACGCCGCTCATGTAGCGCGCAATGTCCGCCGGCAGCAGGGGCGCGAACTTCTCTGCCAGCGCTTTGAGCGCATCGGACACGACCAGCACTTTCGCACCGCAGTCTCCGGCGATGTAGGCGATCTCGTCGGCGACGAGCCAGGTGCTGATGGCGGTGTAGTAGATGCCGCTCCTCTGCGCCGCCCAGCAGATTTCGAAAAAGCGCAGCGAGTTTTCGAACAGCAAGGCCATGTGATCGCCCGCCTCGAGGCCGAGCGAGCGCAGCAGCTGCGCGCCGCGGTTCGACGCCGCCTCGAGTTCGCGATAAGTCAGCGTCGCGCCCGTCGCCGCCATGCGGTAGGCGACCTTGTCCGGCGTAGTTCGGGCGTGCTGCGAGGGGTGAAGCATCGGCTAGCCCTTTCGTGTCGTACCGGCCCGGCATTGTAAGGGATGGCAGGCGCCGAAGCGCTGCGTCCCGCCGCGGCGGACCAGCTCCGGCTGCCGCCTGAAAGCGATAATGAAGTAATACCTTAGCTTATATCAATAATTCCTTGATTTTTATCGCTGTTATGTGTATGGTTTCTATCCCGCCCTAAACATGGCGTCTGGATACGGCTGGATATGATTGGCACCGACAGGTTGAAACATATTGCGGCGGCATGGCTGGGCCTGCCACTACTCCTCATCGCCTCCTGCCCCGCGTGGGCGCGGGCCGATGCGCCCGCAATGTCGGACTACATGGATTGCGCGCGCGGCCTGGGCGTGGCGATCGACACGCGCTTCGTGGTCCTCGCCGGCGAACGCGCGGGCGATCGCGGGCTGTATGTCTACACCGACCAGAACGCATTCTTCCTGCCGCTGGGCGCGCCGGACGCGGTGAACGGCGAAGCGCAGGAGTTCTTCCTGCGGACGCAGCTGTCGAACGTCGGCGACATCCTGCTCAACTTTCGCGACAAGAGGCCCGGCAGCACATCCAACATCCAGCCCGGGATCAGCTACCAGCGCATGAGTTCTTCCGTCGGCAACCCCGGGAGCTATCGCGCGACGCCCGCCTACGACGCGCTCGACGAGCAGGCCACCAGCATTTTGCGCCAGCGGCTCAGCGAAAAAATCGCGACCGTCCGGAATGTCATCGACGACAAGAACCGCTACAGCACGCCGGCGGATGCGAAGCGCGGCTTCGAGAAGGACCGGACGATCTATCTGGCCAAATTGCAGCGCTGCCGCATCGACGGCGACCGCAAGCTCAATTCCGCCGTTGCCGATGAAATGCAGAAGCTCGAATCGGGACTCCCGGGTATCACCATCTGGGAAAAGGAAGTCGGCGCCAGCCTGGCCAGCCTGAGCCGCTAGAACACGCGCGCCTGCGCGAGGCGAGATTGCGCGCAGCGCACGTCCCGATCTGCCTTCACCCCTGCCACACGCCGTAGCCCTCCTCCTTCAGCCCGATAGCCAGCTCGACTTCCATCTCGCGCGCGCCCTCGTAGGGCATGGGGTTGTACACCTCGTACAGTTCCGGCAGCAGCCGCAGGCCGTAGAGGCGCACATACTTGTTCGATTTGATGCCGGCCTTGTGCTTGTCGAAGCGCTCGTCCGGCGAAAGTCCGGTCATGCCTACGTAGACGCAGGGCCTGGCCGGATCGTAGTCCGGGTTGGCCTTCCTGAAGCGCGGCTCCAGCAGCACGTCGCGGGAAAGTTCGACCACATAGACATGGTGATGGTCCGTGGAAGCGCGGGGCATGGTCGTCTTTGCGGAAACTCGCGGTCATTGCGGATGCCGCAAATCTTACTCTTGAAAATGAATCGGCCTAGAATGCGCTGTTTCAAGCAGCGCAATTGTTCGGACGCTGCATCGCAAGGAGCAAGCCCATGCCCGACCTCGAATCCTTCCGCCGCGACACGCGCGCCTGGCTGGAGGCCAATTGCCCGGCGCAGATGCGCCGGCCGGTCGTGAGCGAAAACGACGCCTGCTGGGGCGGGCGCCATTTCAAGTTCCAGTCGGAGGCGCAGCGCAGCTGGATGCAGATCATGGGCGCGCGCGGCTGGACCGTGCCGACCTGGCCCAAGGCCTACGGCGGCGGCGGCCTGTCCGGGGAAGAAGCGGCGGTGCTCGCCGCCGAAATGCGCGCGCGCGGCTGCCGCCCGCCGCTGGTGAGCTTCGGCATCTGGATGCTCGGCCCGGCGCTGCTCGCGCACGGCACCGAGGAGCAGAAGCTCGAGCACCTGCCCAGGATCGCGCGCGGCGAAATCCGCTGGTGTCAGGGCTACTCCGAGCCCAATGCCGGATCCGATCTCGCCGCGCTCGCAACCAAAGCCGAGCTGCAGGGGGACCAGCTGATCATCAACGGCCAGAAGATCTGGACCTCCTATGCCGACGCGGCCGACTGGATCTTCTGCCTGGTGCGCACCAGCACCGCGAAGAAGCACACCGGCATCAGCTTCGTGCTGTTCGACATGGAAAGCCCGGGCGTGTCGACGCGCCCGATTCTGCTGATCTCGGGCAAGTCGCCGTTCTGCGAAACCTTCTTCGACAACGTCAAGGTGCCGCGCGCCAATGTGGTGGGCGAACTCAACGCCGGCTGGACCATCGCCAAATACCTGCTCACGCACGAGCGCGAAATGATCGGCGGCATAGGCGAGCGTTCCAACGTCAAGCCGCTGGGAGAATTTGCCGCCGACGCCGTCGGCCTGGATGAGCACGGCCGCCTGCGCGAGACCGCGCTGCGCGCGCAGATCGCGCGCTTCGAAATCGACGAGGCGGCGTTTCGCCTGCTGATGCAGGCCAGCGGCGACCGCGCGCGCCTGGGCGCGGGCAATCCGGCCATGTCCTCGGCGCTCAAGTATTACGGCGCGGAGCTGAACAAGCGGCGCTGGGAGCTGATGGCCTCGGCCGCCGGCGCCGACGGCCTGGAGTGGGAGGGCGAGCGCTCGCACGAAGGCACGCTGGCGCGCACCTGGCTGCGCAGCAAGGGCAATTCGATCGAAGGCGGCACCAGCGAAATCCAGCTCAACGTGGTGGCCAAGCGCATTCTCGGCCTGCCGGGCGTTTAACCATCGAAGCCGCAACAGGACCCTGGTTGTTGCGGCCAAACTTAGGGAAGCACGGGGGGGACATCCCCTCGTAGCGTAATTCGGAAAGGCAACGCACATGGCACTCGTATTGAACCAAGAACAAGGCATGCTGCGCGACAGCGTCAACGCCTTCCTGTCCGAACGCGCGCCGGTGGCGCATTTGCGCAAGCTGCGCGACAGCCGCGACGCGCTCGGCTTCGATCGCGCGCTGTGGCGCCAATTTGCCGAGCAGGGCTATAGCGCCATCCTGGTGCCCGAGGCGCACGGCGGACTCGGACTGGGCGCGGTCGAAGCCGGCATCGTGGGCGAAGCCCTTGGACGCACGCTCACGCCCACGCCCTTCCTGTCCACTGCCGTGCTCGCCGCGCGCACGCTCGCTCGCGCCGGCTCGCCTGCGCAGCAGGCCGAGCTGCTGCCGAAAATCGCCGCAGCCGAGATCGTGATCGCGCTTGCGGTCGATGAAACCAGCAAGCACCGGCCCGACGCGATCGCAGCCAGGGCGGAGCGCGCGGGCAGCGGCTGGCGCCTTTCCGGCAGCAAGACCTTTGTGCTCGACGGCCACGTCGCCGAGCGCATCATCGTCGCGGCGCGCACTTCAGACCTGGGCCTGACGCTGCTGCTGGTGGATGCGCACGCCGCCGGCGTTAGCGTCGAGCGCACGCTGATGGTCGATGCGCACAACGCGGCGCGCCTGCGCTTCGCCAATGTGACGCTC
>JAAOZY010000312.1 GCA_012274205.1 Betaproteobacteria bacterium | reverse complement strand
CGAAGAGCCGCAATTCTCTGAATGATTGGCTGTGCGACCTGTACCTGCGCTCCGTCGCCCGGCCGTAACGACACGGCGGTGATCGACCGCGGAGTAAACGCCAGATTGTCGGCCAGCTCTGTCATCTTGCAGCCTAACGTGAATTGGTTGACATTTTTAGTTGACAGTTTGTCACCTATTTAGGCGACGCTATCGGCGGCTTTCGCCCCGAAAACCGTGTGGGTACATAATCTTGCGCCATTTAACCGTTCCGGCCAAGCCACCAGTTGCTCCGCGCTGCTGAACGCCGGCCGCGGTGCGCGGGCCGGAGCGTTCCCGCTGATTTTTACATTGTAGGCTCCGCCGCGGTGCTGACGCCCCGGCCTAACGGCCTGGACCATTTGTTCTAGGGAGGCCGCCCTGGCACGGGGACAGCGGCGCCTGTCAGCCTGCCCGGCGATGGGACGTTAGATGCCAGAGGCAGTGCCCTGCCCATGGCCCGGGAGGAATCATGCAAGCCGCAAATTCGCCAGCGCCGGTGCAGACGCAGCCGCGCTTGCTCGATCGGGTGCGCGATGCGATCGCACGCAAGCACTACAGCTCGCGCACCGAAGAGACCTACGTCCACTGGATCAAGCGCTTCATTCATTTTCACGGCAAGCGCCACCCGCGTGACTTGGGCGAGGCGGAGGTTACGGCCTTCCTCAACTATCTTGCGCGCGAACGCGATGTCGCCGCCGCGACACAGAACCAGGCGCTCTCGGCGCTGCTGTTTCTTTATCGCGAGGCGCTCGATCAGCCGCTCGCCTGGCTGGAGGGACTGGAGCGGGCGAAGCGCCCGGCGCGCCTGCCCACAGTGCTGACCTCGGGCGAGGCGCAGCGTTTGCTGGCGCGTCTGGACGGCCCGAAATGGCTGATGGCGAGTCTGCTGTACGGCTCGGGTCTGCGCCTGCGCGAGTGTCTCAAGTTGCGCGTCAAGGATCTGGATTTCGGCTACCGGCAGGTTCTGGTGCGCGACGGCAAGGGGGCGAAGGATCGCGTCAGCATGTTGCCGGAATCGCTGGTCGAGCCGCTCGCGCGGCACCTGGAGCGTGTCAAGGCGCTGCACGAACGGGACCTCGCCGAAGGCTACGGAGAGGTGGAACTGCCCGACGCGCTGTGGCGCAAGTATCCGCGCGCGCCCTGCGAATGGGGCTGGAAGTTCGTGTTTCCCTCGTACAAGCTCTCGGCCGATCCGCGTACTGGCGTGATCCGCCGGCATCATGTCTACGAGAATTTTCTCGCCCGCGGCGTGCAGCGCGCGGCGCGCGCCGCCGGAATCGTCAAGCATGTGTCCTGCCATACGCTGCGCCACTCTTTCGCGACGCACCTGCTGGAAAACGGCTACGACATCCGCACGGTGCAGGAACTGCTTGGCCATTCGAGCGTGGAGACGACGATGATCTACACCCACGTGATGAACAAGGGCGGGCGCGGCGTGCGCAGCCCCCTGGACGCGCTCGCGTCTGAATGCCCCGCAGCGCTCAGATGACGCGCCCGAGCAGCGTCAGCGCGAGCGAGAGCAGGATGGTGGTGGTGAAGGGCAGGTAATAGTCGCGGCCCTTGAAACGCAGGTTGATGTCGCCGGGCAGGCGGCCGAGGGTGTACTTGCCGATGCGCGGCGTGTACAGGCTCAGCACGGCCACGGCGACGATCAGGGTCAGAATCCACTTCAGCATCGAATCATTGTAAACTGCGGCCCAGCGAAAGAACGAACCGGGAGCAAAAAATGATCGACCTCTACACCTGGAAGACGCCCAACGGCCGCAAGGTCTCGATCATGCTGGAGGAGTGTGCTCTTCCCTACAACACGCACCCGATCGACATCGGCAAGGGCGAGCAGTTCACGCCCGCATTCCTCGCGCTCTGTCCGAACGGAAAGATTCCCGCGATCACCGACTCCGAAGGGCCGGACGGCAAGCCCATCGCACTGTTTGAATCCGGGGCGATCCTCGTCTACCTCGCCGGCAAGACCGGCCGTTTCCTGCCCGCATCCGACCGCGGCAAGTACCTCGCACTGCAATGGCTGATGTTCCAGATGGGCGGCGTCGGCCCGATGTTCGGCCAGGTGCACCATTTCCTGCGCGCGGCCAAGGAGCAGGTGCCCTATGCGATCGAGCGCTACGGCAAGGAAAAGGACCGGCTCTACGGCGTGCTCGACCAGCGCCTGGGCGAAGCCGCGTATCTCGCCGGTGAATATTCGATCGCCGACATCGCCACCTATCCCTGGGTGGCGCGGTACGAGTGGCACCAGACCGAGCTTGCCGACTATCCCAACGTGAAGCGCTGGTTCGAAGCCATCGGCGACCGGCCGGCGGTGCAGCGCGGCATGGCGGTCCCGGCCTAGGCCCGGCGCCGGCGATGGCCAGGGATTCCGACTCCGATCTGGTGGAACAGCTCGAAATCCTCGAAGCCGCGCCGGCCAAAGGCCGCCGCGGGCGGCCGCTGCTGTTCGTGCACGGCGCGTTCGCCGGCGCCTGGTGCTGGTCGAAGCATTTCCTGCCTTATTTTGCCGAGCAGGGCTTTCGCGCCTGCGCGCTGAGCCTGAGCGGTCACGGCAAGAGTCCAGGGCGCGAGCGCCTGGACTGGCTTTCCATCGCCGACTACGTGCGCGACCTGGAGCAGGCCGTGGAAACAGTCGGCGGCGACCCGGTGCTCATCGGCCATTCGATGGGCGGCTTCGTGGTGCAGAAATATCTGGAGCGCGCCGCAGCGCCGGGCGCCGTGCTCATGGCCTCGGTGCCGCCGCAGGGCCTGCTGTCGGCTTCGATCGCGCTCGCATTCTCCAATCCGGGCCTGTTCACCGACATCAACTCGATGATGCATCGCGGCCGCGCCTCGCTCGCCACCCTGCAACACGCCCTGTTCGCGGGCCCGGTCGCGCTGGACGAGCTGCAGGCGTATTACCACCTGATGCAGCCGGAATCGCAGCGCGCAATGTGGGACATGACCTTTTTCGACCTGCCGCGGCTGTCGCGCGCGCGGGTTCCGCCGCTGCTGGTGCTGGGCGCGGAAAGCGACATCCTGGTGCCGCCGGCGCAGGTGGAACAGGCGGCGCGCGCCTACGATACGCAGGTCGAGATTTTTCCCGGCATGGGGCATTTCATGATGCTCGAGGTGCGCTGGCAGAAAGTCGCCGACCGCATCATCGAGTGGCTGCGCAAGTCGGGACTGGACCGCGCCTAGACCGGCTGTTCAGGGAGCGCTAGCGCGGCAGCTGCACGATGAAGCGCTGCACCCCGTTGAGCAGCATTTCGACGGCGATCGCGGTGAGCACCAAGCCCATCAGGCGCTCGATCGCAATCACGCCACGCCGGCCGATCCAGGCGCTGATGCGCTGCGCCGAAACCATCACCAGCGTGGATACCAGCATCGCCAGGCTGAGCGCGGCCACCCAGTCGAACACGCGCTGCGGCTCGCGCGACGCCAGCAGCAGCACCGTGGCCAGCGCGGAAGGCCCGGCGATCGCCGGGATCGCCAGCGGCACGATGAAGGTGCCGGTGTCGGCGCCGGGGCCGCTTTCGCCGAATATGCCCTCGGCGTGCGGAAACACCATGCGCAGGGCGATCAGGAACAGGATCAGTCCGCCGGCGATCGCCAGCGCGTTTTCCGACAGGCGCAACAGGTGCATGAACTTGTTGCCGCCGAACATGAACGCGAGCAATACCGCGTAGGCGATGGCGCATTCGCGCAGCACCACGCGGGTGCGCGCGCGCGGGTCCACGTTCTTGAGCACGGAAATCACCAGCGGCATGTTGCCGACTGGATCCATCACCAGGATCAGCAATATCGTGGCCGAGACAATATCCACTGCGCAGTCCTAGAGCGCGGCGCGCCGGTCGCCACTGGCGAAACCAATGAGCGGCGCGGCGTAATCTTTTCCCAGCGCGATGACCTTGAACAGCTCGCCCATCTCCGCGGGCGAGAGCAGCGGCTGCACTGCGGCCGCCTGCGGCAGATAGGCTGCGGCGTCCTCGGGCGGGGTGCGCAGCAGTATGTCGGTGATGCCGCAGTTGATCAGGAATTGCGCCTGGCCGGTGTAGCCGAGCAGCTCCAGCCCTGCCTGGCGGCCGGCGCGCGCCACGGCGCTGAAATCGACATGGCTGGTAATGTCCTGCAGCCCGGGCAGAAAGAACGGGTCGGCATGGGCGCGGTGGCGGTAGTGGCACATGAGGGTGCCCTGGCTGCGCTCGGCCAGGTAGTACTCATGCGCCGGAAAGCCGTAGTCGATAAGCAGGATCACGCCGCGCGCCATCGAATCGGCGAGCGTGCGCACGAAAGCGCAGGCCTGCAGCTGGATTTCGGTCTGGTAGCCCGGCGGCAGTTGCAGCGCCTCGGCCGCCGTGCGCAGTTGTGCGCCGGCCGGCTGCCAGTCCCAGGCGAAGGCGCCGCCGCGCCATGCGACGCCGCCCTCCTCGGGACCCGCAGCGCCACCCCTGACCAGGTGCACCGGCATCGCGTCCAGGACTTCGTTGGCGACGATCAGGCCCTGATACAAAGTGGGCAGGCGGTTGAGCCAGACCACGCGCTCGAGCAGATGCGGTACTTTCTGCGCCAGCAGGTCGCGCTCGCGCTCGCGCAGGTCGGGACTGACTTCGAGGATGTAATACGCGCGCGGCAGCCGCTCCACGCGCTCGAGCTCGGCCAGCAGCGAGGCGGCGAGCGCGCCCGAGCCGGCGCCGATTTCGAGGATCTGGTCGAGGCCGGATTCCAGCACCTGGGCCGCCTGGCGCGCCAGGGTCTGGCCGTAGATCGGGGTCATTTCGGGCGCGGTGATGAAGTCGCCCTCGCGCCCGAGCTTGCGCGCGCCCGCGGTGTAGTAACCCAGCCCCGGCGCGTACAGCGCAAGCTCCATGTAACGCGCGAACGGGATCCAGCCGCCCGCGGCGGCGATCTCGCCGCGGATCAGCGCAAGGAGCTTGTCGCTGTGCGCGCGGGCTTCAGGCGGCGGGGTGGGCAGATCGGACATGTGCGGGATGGGAAACTCAAATTTGGGGGATTAACAAGCGGGCATGCCCCTCGTTCGCATCATGCATAGTGCGCGATTCCGGTAAAATCTTCAAATGATGCAGCTGCAGGACAAGACCATACTCGTCACCGGCGCGGCCAGGCGTGTAGGCGCGGCGATCGCGCGGCGCCTGCACCGCGCCGGCGCCAGACTGGCGCTGCATTATCATTCGTCCGAACGCGAAGCGCATGCGCTGCAGTCCGAACTCAGCCTGCAGCGCGCCCAGTCGGTGATCGTGGTCAAGGCCAATCTGCTCGAAACCGCCGGCCTCGAGCAAATCGTGAAAACCTGCGTCGAGCATTTCGGCGGGCTCGATGCGCTGGTCAACAACGCCTCGGCCTTCTACCCCACGCAGCTGGGTACGATCGACGAGCGCAACTGGGACGAACTGATCGGCACCAACCTCAAAGCGCCGCTGTTCCTGGCGCAGGCGGCGGCGCCGCACCTGAAGAAAAGCGGCGGCTGCATCGTCAACATCACCGATATCCATGCCGAGCGTCCGCTGAAGAACTACGTGATCTACAGCATCGCCAAGGCCGGACTGGCCGGGCTCACGCGCTCGCTCGCGCGCGAACTCGGGCCGGAAGTGCGCGTGAATGGCGTCGCGCCCGGACCGATCGAATGGCCGGCGGACGGGTCGTTTGACGAAGTGAAGCGCCAGCGCGTGATATCGCACACCCTGCTCAAGCGCATCGGCGAGCCGGACGACATCGCGCGCGCGGTGTACTACCTGATCGCGGAAGCGCCCTATGTGACAGGGCAGATCATCGCGGTCGACGGCGGCAGGAGCGTAAATCTGTGAACGATGATCTGGACCAACTTGGGAGATCTCCGGGATTCGCGAGCAGGCTCGCTCCCACAGCCTGCGTGGGAGCGAGCTTGCTCGCGATATCGGACCGGCGCCGCGTGAACAGGCGAGAATATGAACGCACCTGAGCACAAGCGGCTGGAGAAGCTGCGCATAGACGCGAACAAGCTGGAGAAGCGCCTGTGCCGCCTCGCCGGACAGGCGATCGCCGATTTCAACATGATCGAAGCGGGCGACCGCGTGATGGTCTGCCTCTCCGGCGGCAAGGACAGCTACGGCCTGCTCGATGTGCTGCTGAAGCTGCGCACGCGCGCGCCGATAGACTTCGACATCGTCGCGGTGAATCTGGATCAAAAGCATCCGGGCTATCCGGCGCAAGTGCTGCCCGAGTACCTGAAATCCCTGGGCGTCGAATACCGGATCGCGGAGCAGGACACCTATTCGGTGGTCAAGCGCCTGGTCCCCGAGGGCAAGACCATGTGCTCCGTGTGCTCGCGCCTGCGCCGCGGCGTGCTCTATCGGCTCGCGGGCGAGCTCGGCGCGACGCGGATCGCGCTCGGCCATCATCGCGACGACATCCTGGAAACCTTCTTCCTGAATCTGTTTTTCGGCGGCAAGCTCAAGGCCATGCCGCCCAAGCTCGGATCTGACGACGGCAAGCACGTGGTCATCCGTCCGCTCGCCTACGTCAAGGAAAAGGATCTCGCGCGCTACGCCGAGCTGCGCGCGTTTCCGATCATTCCCTGCGATCTGTGCGGCGCGCAGGACCAGCTGCAGCGCAAGCAGGTGAAGCAGCTGCTGCGCGCCTGGGAAAAGGAGTTCCCGGGCCGGGTCGAGACGGTGTTCAACAGCCTGCAGCGGGTCACCCCCTCGCATCTGCTGGATCGCAAGCTGTTCGATTTCCCCGCGCTCAGCGCCACCGGCATCCCTGCCGGGGACGGCGACAAAGCCTTTGATGCAGAAGACTTTTCATCCGTTTCCACCGCCCCGCTCGAGGTTCGAGCCGCGGACGATTAGGCTCGCCCGGAATCAAACTCTGTCAAACTCAGTTTGTCATGCTAGAATTTCGGCATGAATTGCGCTGAACGATTGGTATCGATTTTCGGCAGCCAGGCCGAAGTGGCGCGGCGCTTCCAGCTCGACCGCGCCGTGGTCAACAACTGGGTCAAGTCCGGCTACGTCCCGGCGCGCTGGGCGATGGAGGTGGAGCACGCCACCGAGGGCAAAGTCGCAGCGGTCGAAGTGCTCAACGAAGCCAATGCCAAGAAGCCGGTCAAAGTCAAATCTCGTCCCGACGATCTGTTCGGGTCGCAACTTCCAGGGAGTGACGCCATGAGTGATTTCGCACCCGCGAAACGGATTTTTTCCTTCCATCCGCCGCAGCGCACGCTGATGGGCCCCGGCCCCTCGGAAATCAACCCGCGCGTGATGGCGGCGATGGGCCTGCCCGCGATCGGCTATCTCGACCCGATCTTCGTCGACATGATGGAAGAGCTGAAATCGCTGCTGCGCTACGCCTACCAGACCAGGAACGCGCTCACCTTCCCGATCTCGGGCCCGGGCTCGGTCGGCATGGAATACTGCTTCGTCAACCTGGTCGCCCCCGGCGACAAGGTCATCGTCTGCCGCAACGGCGTGTTCGGCGGGCGCATGATCGAGAACGTCGAGCGCTGCGGCGGCACGGCCATTGTGGTCGAGGATGCATGGGGCGAAGAGGTCGATCCGCAGAAACTGGAAGACGCGCTGAAGAAGAATCCCGATGTGCGCCTGGTGGCCTTCGTGCATGCCGAAACCTCCACCGGGGTGCAGTCCGACGCCAAGGCGCTGGTCCAGATCGCGCACAAGCACAATGCGCTAGTCATCGTCGACGCCGTGACCTCGCTCGGCGGCACGCCGGTGATGGTGGACGAATGGAACGTCGACGCGATCTATTCAGCCAGCCAGAAATGCCTGTCGTGCACGCCCGGCCTGTCGCCGGTGTCGTTCAGCGACCGCGTGGTCGAACACGTCAAGGCGCGCAAGGACAAGATCCATTCCTGGTTCATGGACATGAACCTGTTGCTCGGCTACTGGGGAGCGACCACGCGCACTTACCACCACACTGCGCCGACCAACAGCCTGTATGCGCTGCACGAAGCCCTGCTGATTCTCAAGGAAGAAGGCATAGAGAACGCCTGGGCGCGGCACACGCGCCACCACCTCGCGCTCAAGGCCGGCCTGGAAGCCATGGGGCTGAAGTTCCTGGTGAAGGAGGAGGCGCAGCTGCCGCAGATGAATGCGGTGGTGATACCCGAGGCGGCCAAGGCGCGCGAAGCCGAAGTGCGCAAGACCCTGCTTACCGAATTCAACCTCGAGATCGGCGCCGGCCTCGGGCCGCTCGCCGGCAAGATCTGGCGCATCGGCCTGATGGGCTATTCGTGCAAACCCGAGAACGTGATGTTGTGCCTGTCGGCGCTGGGTTCGGTGCTCTCCGACATGGGCCTGCCGATACACGTCGGCGACGCGGAAGCGGCTGCGCACAGCGCGTACGCCGCGCTGCACGCAAAGGCGGCGAAGCAGAAGCAGCAGCAAAGAAAGCGCGTGGCCTGAGACGTCCGCGCTTTGCTCAAGGCCGCTCGCGCTTCCCGCGGACGGTGAACTTCGGGAACGGCGGTCCTCTGGCCGCCGTTTTGTTCGCGCCTTCCACCGGCGCGCTTCGATCGGGCAATTGGCCTTTAATAACGCGATATTAGACTTTGCGTACCCAGCTACCAAATTCGCCAGAGAATCAAAACCAACAGTCCGACGATTGTTCCGAGGAACCACTCGCAACTTTTTATGCCACGCTCGATCTGATGTAAATATGCTTGGAATACATCGAATTCGGTATTATTCATCTGTTGTCACCCTCTGAAAACGTGGCGGGGAACGCTGGCCGGTGGCCTACCGATACATCCAGCGTTCCCATTCCCCACGTACCGCACGGTTCAATACTTAGCTGTGTTCCGCAGACTTTGGTAGTCGTTTAGAAATCTTTATTTGGTCAACTACCTCGTCAAAGTCTGACTTGAATTGTTGATCTTGGATTACGCGGAATTTTTCGTATTCTAGGGATGCGCTACGCACCGCCGCATCATGGCTAACTCTCCCATAGCCAGCGAGAACGTCATAGGCGTTGAATTGCAAGAAGCCATCGAGCTTCGCTGCCCAATCTTTCATTGTTAGAGCCACTCGGCGACGAGCAAAGTTCTCTGCCCAATCTAAGTACATGGAAACCAACCTATTAAGATTTTCCATTTCCTCTTGCGTTAGGTAGTTCTTTCCCACCGCAACATCAATCTTTGTTATCTTTCCTCCCTTGGGTTCGTTCTTCCAAGATTGAAGCCCCATGTGTGGTTTCGAGGCATCGGCCCGTAGTTCGATTAGTTCTGCTGCCGTGTGGCCGTGGATTGCGTAGTGCAGTTTGTCTTGAACATGGGCATAGAACTGCTGGCAAACGGGAGAGTTCTTATCGTAATCCACGCTGCACTGGGAGAAGATGTCCGTAATCTTTTGGTAGAAGCGACGCTCAGAGGCGCGAATCTCCCTGATTCGCCCTAGCAGTTCGTCGAAGTAGTCCTTACCAAAGAGTTGCTTGCCTTGCTTTAGACGCTCGTCGTCCAAAGCAAATCCTTTGGTTAAATAACTTTTTAACACTGTTGTTGCCCACCGCCTGAACTGCGTTGCCTGGTAGGAATTTACTCTGTAACCTACTGAAATTATTACGTCTAGGTTGTAGAACTCCACGTTCTCGCGCTTTACCAACCTCTCGCCCTCTTTTTGAACTAGTGGAAAAAATGCACTAGTTCCCTTTG